>NZ_JAYMZR010000066.1:0-42735 GCF_035828615.1 Streptomyces sp. H27-D2
CGCCCCGCGCAGGCTCGCCGCACGGCGTCCGGCCGGGGCATCGCCGCCTAGCACCCAGCGGATATGAGGCCGGCCGCCGCTCGCGGCGGGCGGCCTCCGTCCCGGTGCACGGCACCGTATCGGCTCAGCATCAGCACCCGAGTGTGGTCACACGCTCGGGTGCTTTCGCGTGTGCGTCGGGGGCCTGCCCTGATCACGTCCTGGACGTGTCCCGGGCGTGGACTGGGCTGTGGAGCAGTGGGAAGGCCGGGTACCTGGCTCCCCGACACGCGGAAATCTGTCTCGGTTGCGGTAGACATCCGCACCCTCTGTGGCTAGTGTTTCTCACGTAGCCAAGGAAGTCGGCGAAGCGCGGCAGACACGGACTGGCGCGTGCAGTATGCGGAACGGCAGTGGAATCGCGGGGCCAGGAAGTGCATGAAGGCTCCGGGGTTGACTGCCGGGCCGGGCGGCCGGAGGGCCGCCACGCTGTATCGCAGACCGCAGTACCCGACCACGATGTTGAGAAAGTGAGGAACGAAACGCCATCAGGATCGTCCGGGCCGTGGTTGCGCCCGGGCGGCAGTGCAGGCCCAGGATTGGAAGGTGGTCCCCGGTCACGCATCCGAGATCCCCGCACCCCGTCCCAGCGGGCGGACTGTGCGGAAACAGAGAGCCGACGCAATCGGTCGGCAGATGGTGTTGAACCCCTCGGGGCCCTGGTGCCGTACGGTGCCGGGGCCCCTCGACGTGTCCCGAATGAAGAAGAGGTGCAATGGCCCCCACCATCCCAGCGAACCCGTCGGACAAATTCGACGATGACGACTACCCCGCTTACACGATGGGCCGCGCCGCCGAAATGATCGGCACCACGCCCGCCTTTCTGCGAGCCCTGGGCGAGGCACGCCTGCTCAGTCCCCTGCGCTCGGAAGGCGGCCACCGCCGCTACTCCCGCTACCAGCTGCGTATCGCGTCCCGCGCCCGCGAACTGGTGGACCAGGGAACGCCGATCGAGTCCGCCTGCCGCATCGTGATCCTTGAGGATCAGTTGCAGGAAGCCCTACGGCTCAACGAGGAAATGCGCGGTCTTTCGAGCGAGTCGAGGCGGACCGAGACTTCCTGATTCGCGCCCGGCTGCGGCCCCGGATCGTATGGAGCCATTGTTCCCGATCCGGGGCCGGTCTCTTTATCGAATAGTGGAATTGTATAATTCCGTCGCACGATGCGTGCGGAATTCATGAGGGCCCGAGGCCCGGTGTCGGACGCCCGTATCGGCCCGCCGGAAAACCGTTCGGCCGGTGCGTGGAGGCCCGGCCACAATGGCGGGCATGACCATGACCACCTCGCTCAGCCGGACCTGGACCGCTGCCCCGGCACCCGTTGGATCCGGCGAGGCGGCAGCGCTGCTCCGTGACTATTACATCGAGGTCAGCGACCGCTACTACACGCTCCACCACGGCCGTCTCTCGACGCCCACGGAGATCGAAGAGGGCCTCGCCGGTTCCCCGCCGTGTCCGGCTCGGACAGGGCTCCTACTGGCCGTCGCTTCCCAGAACCGGTACGGCTCCAGTGCGTCTGACGGCGGTCGTTCCCGCTCACCGCTGCGGGGCAGTCCCGGATTCCCACCGGGTTCCCTCTTACGGTGCTTCCTCCCGGGGGAAGAAGCGCACCAGCTGCACGGTCCACGTAATCACAGCGGGCACGGGCACCGGGCCGGGCCCGTGCCGTACGGCGTGGCCGGGCAGCCGTACGGACCGGGAGGGCGCGGCGCCGGGCGACCCCTCGCCGCCCGGCGCCGCGTCCGGTCCGCCCGGGGCCCTCACCCCGGGCCGTATCGGTGGAAGCCGCGCCCCGTCTTGCGGCCGAGCAGTCCGGCTTCGACCATGCGGTGCAGCAGCGGCGGCGGTGCGTAGAGAGGTTCCTTGAACTCCTCGTAGAGGGATTCGGCGATCGAGGCGACGGTGTCCAGGCCGATGAGGTCGGCGAGCTTGAGCGGGCCCATGGGGTGGGCGCAGCCGAGTTCCATGCCGGCGTCGACGTCCGCCGGGGTGGCGAATCCGGACTCGGCCATCCGGATCGCGGAGAGCAGATACGGGATCAGCAGGGTGTTGACGACGAAGCCCGCGCGGTCCTGGGAGCGGACCACCGTCTTGCCCAGGCCCGCCGTCGCGAATTCCTCGACCAGGTCGAGGGTCCGCCGGGTGGTGTGCAGCGAGGAGACGATCTCCACGAGCGGCATCACCGGGACCGGGTTGAAGAAGTGCAGGCCCACGACGCGGTCGGCGCTCCGGGTCGCCATCCCGAGGCGCATCACCGGGATGGACGAGGTGTTGGTGGCGAGGACCGCGTCCGGGTCTTCGACGATCTTGTCGAGAGCCGGAACGTCGCCGTCAGCTCAGTCCTGAATGCCGGGCACCAAGGGGGCGAGGCGCTGGCCCCCGTACTGATCGGCGTCGTCATCGACCAAGCGGTCTCCACCGGCGACACGAGCAGCCTCCTCCAGTGGATCGGCGCGCTGGCCGCCGTCTACATCGGACTCTCCTTCAGCTTCCGGTTCGGGGCGCGGGCCGGGGAACGCGCGGCCGAGGAAGCCGGGCACACCCTGCGCGTCGAACTGACCGGCCGCGTCCTCGACCCCAGAGGCGGCGCCGAGACCGGACGGCTGCCCGGCGCGCTGACGAACATCGCGACCGAGGACGCCCGCCGCGTCGGCGCGGTCAGCCTCGCGCTGCCGCTGGGCATCGCCGCGCTCATCGCGCTGCTGGTCACCACCGTGGCGCTGCTCGCGCTCTACGGCGGCCTGAAGGTGGCGAAGGAGCAGCGCGAGGTCTACGTCAAGGAGGCCGGCCAGTACGGCACCGCGACGTCCTTCGTCTCGGCGCTCAGCGTGCCGTACCTGCTGGACCGGCTGGTCCCGCAGCTGTCGGCCGCCGTGGACGGGGACGTCAAGACGAAGGTGGAGCAGCCCGCCTCCTGACCCGATCTACCTCTGACCCGACCCACCTCCTGACCCGAAACGAAGCCAGGGCCCCGGTTCCGACAGTGTTCCAGGGGCCCTGGCTTTCGTGCGTTCAGCGGCTGCGGGCGGTCAGCTCTTCCGGGCCTCGGCGGCCATCGACTCGACGAGGCTGGTGGGACGCATGTCCGTCCAGTTCTCCTCGACGTGGTCCAGGCACGCCTGCCGGGAGTCCGGTCCGTGCGCCACGGTCCAGCCGGGCGGCGCCTCGGCGAAGTCCGGCCAGAGGCTGTACTGCCCCTCGGCGTTGACCAGTGCGGAGTAGACACCCTCGGGGTTCTCGAACGGGTTGGTCATGGAGCAGGTCTCCTTTCGGAGGTCGGGCCGGGGAACTGGGAGGCCGGGGCGGGACAGTGAGGGTACGGCGGGACGGGTACGACGGAACGGGCCGGGACGGGTACGGCGGGTCGGGAGGGTTCAGGACGAGGCCTCGTTCCGGGCTGCGGCGCGGGTCGCCAGGGCGTCCAGCGCCCGGAACCAACACTCTGCCAGGTCCCGCACCGCGTCCTCGGACAGCACCGCGGCGGGCCAGGACCAGTGGGCGGCCAGCTCAGGCCCGCCGGGCCGGTCCTCGGTCACCACATTGACGCTCAGCGCGTGGCCCTCGGGCATCGCGGCCTCCGCGCCGATGTCCGCCGCGTCCTCCTCGGGAGCGTACGACCAGTCCGTCTCCTCCGGCACGCCGAACCGGCCGAGGTAGTTGAACTCGATCTGCGGGGTGGGCAGTTCGGCCAGTACTGGCCCGGTCGCCGGGTTGAGGCGGCGCAGCATCCCGTACCCCACGCCCGAGGCGGGCAGCGAGGCCAAGTGCTCCTTGACGCGGGTCAGCGCCTGCTCGGCGGCCGGGCCGCCGGCGAGAGCCTCGGCGAGGTCGACCGGGCCGTGGTCCAGCCGCACCGGGAAGACGCTGGTGAACCAGCCGACCGTGCGGGACAGGTCCACCTCGGCGGAGACTGTCGTGTCCGGGAGCGGCCCTTCCGGGAGCGGCCCGTCCGAGGCGGTGAACAGCTTCTCCTCGCGGCCGTGGCCCTCCAGATCCACCAGTACGGCGTTCCCCGAGCCGCCCCGGCGCGCGCCAGTCGGCGACGGCCAGCGACAGCGCGGTCAGCAGTACGTCGTTGACACCGGCCACGAAGGCGGTCGGTACCGCCGCCAGCAGTGGGGCCGTACGGTCCGTGGACAGCCGCAGCTCCAGTTCCCGCACCGTGCCGGTGACATCCCGCGCCGGGTCCAACGGGCGGTCCAGCGGCAGAGGTTCGACCCCTGCCAGAAGGTCGGTCCAGATCGGCAGCTCATCCTCGCGGGCCCGGTCGCGGGCCTGCTCCGTGAGCAGCTCCGCCCAGCGCCGGAACGAGGTTTTCACCGGCGGCAGTTCGGCGCTTCGTCCCACCGCGATCCGCTCCCAGGCGGCGGCGAGATCGGGCAGCAGAATCCGCCACGAGACGCCGTCCACCACCAGGTGATGCACCATCAGCAGCAGCCGGCCGGGCCGGCCGGGGCCGGCGTCAAGCCAGACTGCCCGCACCATCGCGCCGGAGTCCGGGTCGAGTTGTGCTCGGGCGGCGACCGCCTGAGCCGTCACCGCCTCGCGCAGTCCGGCGTCGTCCAGCGTCGCGACATCGACGCGGGTGAGCCAGCCGGCGGCGTCCGTCGAAGCGGCCGGTCCGACCTCCAGCGACCAGTCTTCGCCGGACTGCGCTCCGCCGCCGGCCGAGCCCCCGGCCCCGGCCCGTACGAGCCGGGCGCGCAGCATGTCGTGCCGGTCCGCGAGGGCCTGGAGCACCGCGACGAGCTTGTCGCGGTCCAGTTCGGCCGGTGTGCGCACCAGGGCCGTCTGGTGGTAGCCCGCGAACGGGCCCGCCGGCTCCCGCAGCCAGTGCATGACCGGGGTGAGCGGGACCGTACCCGTACCGTCGTCGGACGGTCCGGCGGCGCCCGGCCGGTCGTCCACCGGGGTGGCCACACCGCTCAGCCCCGCGACCGTGCGGCGCCGGAACACCTGGCGCGGGCTGATCCTCGCCCCGGCGGCGCGTGCCCGGTTGACCAGTTGCATCGCCACGATGCTGTCGCCGCCGAGGGCGAAGAAGTCGTCGTCGACGCCGACCGACGCCAGCCCCAGCACCTCGGCGAAGACGGTGCACAGCGTCTTCTCCAGCGGGCTCTCGGGCGCCCGGCCGGACAGCGCGGCGGCGAAGTCCGGCGCGGGCAGGGCCTTGCGGTCCAGCTTGCCGTCGGCCAGCTCGGGCAGCCGGTCCAGGGTCACGACCGCCGCCGGGAGCATGTGGTCGGGCAGCAGCCCCGCGACATGGGCCCGCAGCCGCGCCGCGTCCGGGACGAGGCGGTCGGCCGGGGCTCCGGGCCCTGCTCCGCTCTCGGCCGGGGTTCCTTGTCCGGCAGCCGCTCCGCCCTCGGCCGGTACGACGTAGGCCACCGACGTGCAGCGCGCGGTGGCCGTCGGGCCGGCCGACACCGCGACCGACCTGTTCCACCGCACCGTCGATCTCATCGCTCCGGTCGTCACGGGCGCGCTCGACCTCATCGCCTCGGGCCGCGCCGAGGGCATCCGGCAGGACCGTTCCAAGGCCAGCTTCTTCCACAAGCGCTCCCTGGAGGACAGCCGCATCGACTTCGGCTGGCCCGCCGAGGACCTGGACCGGCTGATCCGGGCCCAGTGCGACCCGTACCCCAACGCCTTCGCCTTCCACCGGGGCGAGCGGCTGCGCATCGTGTCCGCCAAGGTCTCGGCCGGACGCTACGGCGGCACGCCGGGGCGCATCTTCATCCGGGAGGGCGACGCGGTCGTCATCGTCGCCGGAGCGGACGCCAGGGGAGGCCGCAACCACGGCCTGGCCGTCACCCGGGTGCGTACGGAGGACGGTACGGAGCACGCGGCCACCGACTACTTCCGCACCATGGGCGGATACCTCACGAGCCGGCCGGCCGGCTGACGCCGGGGCCGCACAGCTCCGCACCCGGGGCGGTCCCCCCGGCCCCGGGTGCGGGTGCGTCACGAAGCAGCCGCTCAAGCCGGCCGCTCGGACCGGCCGCTCGATCCAGCGGCTCATCCAGCGGCTCAGTCCAGCCGCGCGAACCACCGCGCGTTGTCGGACACGGCCTCCAGATACGTGCCGAAGTGGTCGGCGCTCCCATGGTCGGTCACCTTGGCGCGGACGCCGTGGCCGGCCAGCCGCCGCGCGCAGTCACGGGCGTTGGCGATCGGCACGTCCGTGTCCCCCGAGGCCGTGTGGAGCCGGACGGGCACCCGCGGAGCCCAGTCGCAGACGCCGTCGTTGAGCCGGATCACCTCGGCGAAGACGCCGCTGGGATGCTGGACGCGCTCGTACCATTCGTCCGTCAGCAGCTCCTTCACCGTGCGGGGAAGCTCCTTGAAGATCTCCTGATCCGGGTGCTCGCTGTCGAAGAGCCGCTCCAGCCGGTCGGCGTACGGGGCGCGGAAGACCTCGCGCGGATCGGTGTAGAGCGGGTGCAGCCGGTTCTGGGCGACCAGGAAGTACGAGAGGTAGAAGACCGCGGAGTCCGCGGCGACCCGGCCGTCGAACATGCCGGGCAGCTCCGAGCCCTCGATGTCGTACGGGCCGCTGACCGGCGCGAGCGCCCGCAGCCGGAAGTGCCGGTCCGCGCCCCGGCTCAGCTCGCGGCCGAGCGCCATGGAGACCTGCCCGCCCTGCGAGAAGCCGGTGACGTACACATCGCCGTCGAGCCGCTTGCCGCGCTGCGCGGCGGCGGTGCGGGCGGCCCGTAACGCGTCCAGGGACGCGGAGACCGAGGAGCGGTTGTCCACGTACGGGTGCGTGCCGGGACCGGTGCCGAGCCCCAGGTAGTCGGGCGCGACGACGGCCCGGCCGCCGGACGCGTAGAGCTGCGCGGCGATGCGGGAGGCGTTGTCCCCGGTGGACGGCGCGTTGCCCCGGTAGGCGAGGGTGCCGTGGTTCTCGGAGACGGCGGCCAGCCGGTGGCCGCCGCCGGTCGGCAGCACCAGCAGCGCGGAGGCGGTGGTCGGCGCGCCGCCGGGGGTGACGGTGGCGTAGGTCAGGCGGTACGAGGCGGTGCCGTGCCGCGCGGCGGCGGCGTCCACGCCCTCGCCGGTCACGAACTCCACCACCTGCGCGCGGGTCTTGCGCTCCAGCGGCGTGACGGAGAGCAGCGCGCCCCGGGCGAGCGGGGTACGGGCGGACGCGGGGGCGGTCCGGGTTGCTTGGGCGGTCCGCGCCGGGGCTTCCTGCCGCGTCGGGCCGGCGGCCAGCGCGGGGGTCGCGGCGAGGGCGACGAGCAGGGCCGCGGCGGCCGTCGCGCCGCGCCGCGCGCGCCTGTTCACGGACATCGGGGGTGTCTGCCGAGCATCGAGTTCTGTCATGGGGAGATCCTCGGGCGGGAGTGCGGGCCGCGGAATGCGGATAGCCCCCGCACGGGGGTGTGCCCAGGTCCCTCGGCTGCTGCTACCTGGCTACCGGGCCGCCACCGGCGCCGCCCGCTCACCTGCGAGTTCGCCCGGGGCGATGCCGCCGACGGCCGGGCGGGGCGGGGGGGGGGGGGGGGGGTGGGTGCGGGGATACGGCCGCTCCGCCCCGTCCGTCGGTCACGGGTTCCGCCGGGCTCGTCTCCGGGCGGCGCTCGCGCAGTCCAGGGTGACGCCCGCGCCGGCGCGGCCCGGCCGCCCGCCACGGGAGCTGTGCTCCCCGAGTGGCGGGTCCGGCCGGGGCCGCCCTGAAGGGCGCGTCATGACGAGATCATCAGCTCCACGCCGCTGACGAAGCACTCAAGGCCCTCCAGGAACCGTTGCCGCGAGTTGCTCGTCGAGCTGCGGCGGAGGTATTCGGTCAGCGAGGGCGGATGCTCCTTGAGCGCGATCTCCAGATACGGGGCCATCCGGGTCAGCCACACCTGCTCGTCCTCGGCCGTCTGGTTCGCCACCGACTGCCAGGCGGCCTCGCTGAGCGCCGCTCCCAGCACGTAGTAGTAGAAACCGGCCAAGGCGGAGTCCAACTGCTTCTCGGTGAAGCTCGCCCGGTCCAGCACTTGGATGATCGCGCTGGTGTGCGAGAGGGCGTTCGGCCCCACCGGGGGCCGCGCTCCCAGGAGTTCGATCACCCAGGAGTGCCGGAGCAGCACCTCGAAGAACTCGATGCCGAGCTGCTTGATGTCCTTGCGCCAGTCCATGGCCGACGCCGGGATTTTCGCTTCGGCGAAGATCTCGTCGATCGCCAGTTCCAGCAGGTCGTCCTTGGTGGCGACATGCCAGTAGAGCGACATCGGCGCCGTCTGGAGCCGGGTCGCCAGCTGGCGCATCCGTAGATTTTTGACACCTCCCTCATCGAGCAGGTCCATAGCGGCCCGCACGATCTGTTCGCGGCTCAGCGGTGGCTGAGCCCGGGTTCGTTTTTTCGGCCGGAGCCACACGGAGCTCGGGCGTTCCTTCGTCTCGTGCTGTCGGGGTTCGGTCACAACTTGCATTCTAACGTAGACACGTACGTTGTACGAGTGGTAGTACCGTGTACGACAGATCCTGCCACGGGCAGGCCCGGCATCTTTTGAGGGGGTAATCCATGCGTGCGGCGAACAGGTGGGTTGTGCTGTGCGTCCTTTCCCTGAGTCTTCTGGTGGTCGCGCTCGATTTGACCGTGCTGAACGTCGCCCTGCCGACGCTGGCCACGGAGCTCCAACCCTCGTCGGTGCAGCTGCTGTGGATGGTCGACGTCTACTCGCTGGTCGTCGCGGGACTGCTGATCAGCGCGGGCACCCTGGGTGACCGGATGGGCCGCAAGTTCTTCCTGTGCCTGGGCTTCGGCGTGTTCGGCGCCGCTTCCGCGGTCGCGGCGTGGGCGCAGAACCCGGAGATGCTGATCGTGGGCCGCGCGCTGCTCGGCCTGGGCGCCGCGCTGATCATGCCGTCGACGCTCTCGATCATCCGGAACATCTTCACGGACCGCCGGGAGCGGACCTTGGCGCTGGGCATCTGGGCCTCGGTCTCCGCGGCCGGAGCCGCGGTCGGGCCGGTGGTCGGCGGCTTCCTGCTCGAACACTTCTGGTGGGGCTCGGTCTTCCTGGTCAACCTGCCCATCATGCTGCTGGCCCTGGCGGCGGGACTGCTGCTGGTGCCGGAGTCCAAGCACCCCGACCCGCCGCGCTGGGACGCGCTCAGCGCGCTGCTCTCGATCTGCGGTCTGATCGCGCTCGTCTACGGCATCCAGCGGGTCGGCGCGGACGGCCTCACCCTGCACGGGACCGGGGTCGGCCTGGTGGGCGTGGTGCTGCTGGTGGGGCTCGTGCTGCGGCTGTTGCGCGTCGAGGATCCGCTGATCGACCTGAAGCTGTTCAAGCACCGGGCCTTCGCGGTCGGCGTGGTGTCCGTGGTGCTGGCGATGTTCGGCATGGGCGGCCTGATGCTGCTGCTCACCCAGCACTGGCAGTTCGTCAACGGGGCGAGTCCGCTGGAGTCCGGCCTGCGGTTGCTGCCGCTGGTGCTGGCCACCATGATCGGCGCTCCCTGCATGTCGTTCATCGTGCCGCGCTACGGCACCCGGTACGCCATGGCGCTGGGGCTGCTGCTGATCGGCGCCGCGTTCTTCGTGCTGATCGGCGTGGACACCGACACCGATTACTGGGTCTTCGCGATCGCGCTGGTGGGCATCGGAGCCGGCGCGGGCTGCGCGATGACCGCGGCTTCCGACGTGATCATGTCGACCGCCCCGGCCGAGTCCGCGGGCGGCGCGGCGGGCATCGAGGAGACGTCGTACGAGCTGGGCAACGGCCTGAGCGTCGCGATCATGGGCAGCGTGGCATCGGCCATGTTCCGCCGGCAGATGGACGACCCGGTGGCCGGGGTGGACCCCAAGTCGATGGACCTCGCGCGCGAGGGGATCGCCGACGCGGTGGCCGTGGCCAGGCAGCTCCCGGGCGGGACGGGCCGTGCGCTGGAGCGGCAGGCGGACGACTCCTTCGCGAGCGCTTTCGGGATCACCTCGATCTTCACCGGCTCGATGCTGATCGTGGTGATGGTCGTGGTCTTCTTCGCCATCCCGCGTACGGCCGGTATGTCCACCAAGGGCGGCGGCGAGCAGTCCGACGCTCCAAGCGGTCCCGAGGGCCGCGGCCCGGACGCGGCCGGCTCCGACGAGGCCGGCCCGGCCGAGGTCGGCCCCGAGGGTGCGAAGCAGTTGGACACCGGGCACTCCTGAGGTCCCCGGAGGGCCGCCCGCTGGGCTGCCCTCCACCCCAAGCAGGCGCCGGCCCCCCATGGCTCCCGGGGGCCGGCGTCGTCCGTTGAGCTGGACCTCGCACGTTCTTCGCACAGAGCGCGTTCTTCGCACAGAGCGCGGGCGCGGGCAGGGGCGCGAGCACGGGCGTGAACGCGCGCCCGAACCTGCCGCCCGCACGGGCCACGCGCGAAGCGATCGCGACGCCCGCACGGGGTGCGGACGAGGCGATCGCGACGCGGCGGGTCTGCCGGCCCGGCGCGGCGTCAGGCGGCCGCGGTGCGGCGCTCGAGGAGCCGCACGATGTTGTCCAGCCGGTCCAGATCGATCACTTCGTCGTCCGAGACCTCCACTTCGAACTTCTTCTCCATGACGAGGGCGAACTCGACCGCCGCCAGTGAGTCGAGCCCGAGATCGTCCAGCGTGGCACTCGGAGTGATGAGCTCGGCGGGCGTGTTGAAGCTCTCGATGAGCAGCGTCTTGATCTGATCGAACACTGTTCCTCCAGGAGGCGGTCCGTAGTCGTGGGGAGCGTGGGCGTGGCATGCTGCGAGAGATCCGCCGGGCGCGGTCAGGCCCGGTAGTCGTGCACGGACAAAGCGGTGACGTCCGGCCAGACGGCCGTGGCCGCGCCCCAGGTCAGGCCCGCGCCGAAGGCTGCGAGCAACACCTTCTCGCCCGGCCGCAGTCGACCGGCCGCGGCGGAGTCGGCGAGCAGCAGCGGCAGCGAGGCCCCCGAGGTGTTGCCGACCTGCTCGATGTTGGACAGCGCCCGCTCCACCGGAATGCCCAGCCGCTCGGCCACGGCCACGCCGATCCGGGCGTTGGCCTGATGGGCGGCGAACCGGTCCACGTCGCCGACCTGCCACCCGGCGCGTTCCAGCGCGGTCAGCGAGGACTCCACCATCCGGTCCGTCGCGTGCCGGTAGACCTTCCGGCCCTGCATCTGGATGAAGTAGTCCTCGGCGGCCGGCGAGGTGCCCTCCGAGCGCTGCCGCGAACCGCCCGCCGGGATCGTGATCAGCTCGCTCCACTCGCCGCCGCTGCCCAGGCAGACGGGCCCGACCGCGCCCGGCTCGTCCGGATCGCCCGCGCGCACCAGGACCGCTCCCGCGCCGTCGCCGAAGATGGGCGCGGTGCCGCGGTCCATCGGGTCGACGATCGTGGAGAACGTGTCCGAGCCGATCACCAGGACGCTGTCCGCGGCCCGGGTGGCGATCAGACCGGCCGCGTTGGCCAGCCCGTACAGGAAGCCGGTGCACACCGCGGCGAGGTCGTAGGCCGCGATGCGGCCGAGCCCGAGCCGGGAGGCCACCTCGGGGGCGGTCGCCGGCAGCACCCGGTCCGGGGTCGAGGTGGCCACGATGACCGCGTCCACGGTGGGGAAGCCCGCGGACTTCAGGGCGAGCCCGCCGGCCTCGACGGCCATCGCGCACGTCGCCCTGCCCGGCTCGACGACGTGCCGCGCGCCGATCCCGGTCCGGCTGCGGATCCACTCGTCCGAGGTGTCCAGACGGGCGGCGAGATCGTGGTTGGTGACGGTGCCGGACGGCACCCAGCCGCCGACGCCCGCGATCACGGCCGCCCGGCCGTTGCCGCTGTCCTCACGCGCTGCGAACACGATTCCCCCTTCTGAGTGACCCCGGCGCCGGCTCCCCGCCGGGCCGGAGGGCTGTCATACCTTCGTCAGCAGAATGGCGCTGCTGACCATGCCGACCGTGTAGTTGAGCGACAGGGCGTGGTCCACGCGCATCGGCCGCACCGCGGTGCCCGGCACCGGGTCGAAGTCGCACTCGTCCGCGGGCTCGCGGCAGCCGGCCGTCGGGCACACCTCGTCGCGCTGGAGCATCAGGGCCGAGGCGGCCACCCCGAGGTTGCCCAACGGGCCGCCGTGGTGGCCGAAGCACGCCTCCTGGACGGTGACGGGCATCGAACTCGCCCGGTCGCCGAAGAGCGAGTGCATGATGTTGGACTCGGTCTCGTGGAAGACCGGGTCGCCCTCGGCGCCGCCGTTGACGTAGTCGATCTGCTCCGCGTCGATCCCGGCCGCGGCCATGGCCTGGCGCGCCGCCAGCACCATGCCGGCGCCCTGCCGGTCGATGGCGAACACGCTGCGCTGCGGGCTGCGCCGGGTGCTCTGGGCGGTCATCCGGGCGTAGCCGGGTGCGCCTCGGCGCTCGGCGTGCTCCCGGCTCTCCAGCACCAGGGTGATGGAACCGTTGCCCATGTTGGACCCCGGGCTGGTCTTGTCGTACGGACGCATGAGCTGCGTCATCGCGAGGGCAGAGTCCTCCATCGCGTCGAGGGTGCCGCCCTCCAGCGCGTTCAACTCGTTGTAGCGGTCGATGAGTCCGGCGTAGTGCTGGATGAAGTCGATGCCGAAACAGTCGGCTCCGGTCACCACCGCGACGTCCAGCTCACCATTGGCGATCATGCGATGGGCGAGACCGAGCACCACCGCGGACGAGGTGCAGCCGTTGGAGACGGTGAAGCTGGGGCCGGTGCTGCCGACCACCGAGACCTGGACGCTGGCCACGTCCATCGGCAGGCCGTTGAGCGCGAGCCGGGTGCCCAGTTCGTTGATCTCCTCCTTGGTGACCTGGTCCCGCTTCGCGTTCATGATGTCCAGGTACGGCGTCGACCAGCAGTCGCCGCCGTCCCGGGCGGCCAGCACCGCCGCCTCGCGCAGATCGCCGGCCCGGAAGTCGAGCCCGGCGTCGGTGCAGGCCTCCGACAGCGAGATCAGGCCGTAGAACTGAACCGGTGAGTAGTAATTCAGCGCTCTCTTCGGAAGTTCGGGGAAGCGCGCTTTGACATCGCTCACTTCCGTGCGGACCGTGCCGAAGAACACTCCGTCATTTTCCACGTAGGACGTTCCGGTGGAAATGGCGTGCCAGAACTCACCCGGTGTGGCGCACAGGCCGCCGGGTCCTGGCAGGGCAAAACCCATACCCGTAATAAGAGTGTCCCTCGCGGTGCCTGTCAGGGGATCTGCCATCCGGCTTCCTCGCTCCGCTTCGCCGTAACGTACGGACTGAAACCTAGAAGTACGGGGATGGATCGGAGAACCTGCCACGAGTACCTTATTCGCCTCGGGCAAAAGTACTTGAGGTACCGAATTGATTTCCGGGTACCACCGGTACCTTGAACGTTCTAGCATCAGTACCGGTGGTCGGATGCCCCCGTTGTCCGGACAAATTAGCGTTACCGGGCATGGATGTATCTTCGGGATCGAGCGGACCGAACAGTCGTGAAGAGCCCGTGGTCATCACGGGGATCGGAGTGATGCTTCCAGGCGCGTCGAACGTCAATGAATTCTGGCAGGATGTACGGGCCGGAAATTCCCGGCTCGGATTCCTGACGCGGTGCGACCCGGGCAGAATCCCGGTGAGCGTCGCCGGCCAGCTCAAGGGATTCGACCACCAGAAATACCTGCCGGACCTTCCGGACGCCCACGCGCGCCGCTATTCGCGCGACGCACTCGTCGTCATGTCGGCCATCGAAGAGGCCCGGCGCGACGCGAGCCTGGACGGCTCGGAGATCGACCCGCGCCGGCTCTCGCTGATCGCCTCCTCGTCGCGCGGCCCGCTGGAATGGGTCAGCAACGCGCTGGAGGACCCCGCGAACGACAGTGAGAACTTCGGCAACAGCGGGGCCATGCTGCGCGGTCTGCCCGGCTGCGCGGCGACCATGTCGGCCATCCACAGCAATATCCAGGGCCTGGTCACGACATTGAGCAGCGCGTGCGTCGGCGGACAGCACGCGATCGGATTCGCCACCGAACTGCTGCGCTCCGGCGCGGCCGACGCGGTGGTCGTGGCGGGCTATGAATTCCCCCTGTTGTCGGTGATCTACAAGAGCTTCGCGTCCATGGGCAAGGGCGTGCTGTCCTCGGAGTCCGAGGACCCGGCCAACGCGGTACGGCCCTACACCCGCGACCGCGAGGGATTCGTCTTCGGCGAGGGTGCGGTGGCCCTGTGCCTGGAGCGGGAGAGCTTCGCCCGCGACCGCGGCGCCGCGGGCTATGCGCGGGTGCTCTCGCACCGGGCGCTGAACGAGGCCGGCCACCCGTTCGGGATGGATATGACGGGCTCGGTCACCGCCGGAGTGGTGGTCGACGCGCTGGCGGCGGCCGGACGCGGGCCGCAGGACGTGGACTACTACATGGGCCACGGCACCGGGACGCCCAAGAACGACGTGGCCGAGAGCCGGATGCTCGGCGTCCTCTACGAGGGGCGCCCCCGGTCCGGCTGGCCGCCGCTCAGCTCCGTCAAGCCGGTCTACGGGCACCTGCTGGGCGCCGCGGGCCTCGTCAACACCGCTGCGACAGCGTTGTCATTGCACCACCAGTGCCTGTGCGCGACCGCCAACTACGCGGGCGCCGCGCCTGATCCCGAGTGCGACCACGACCACGTGGGCGAGGGAGCGCGGCCCGCCGAACTCGACCTCGCCGTCTCGCTGTCCTTCGCGATCGGCAGCCAGACCTCGGCACTCGTGCTGGGATCCGCCTGACCGGACTCCGGCCGCGAGACGACAGGACTCCGGGACGACAGGACTCCGGAACTGCGGAGCCTTGCACGGCGGAGCACCGAACGGCGGAGCCCAGAAACCGCAGCCAAACCGCGGAGCCGCGAAACGACAGAAGGGCAGGGCGGCATGAGCACGACGCGTTCAGCCGGTGACCGGCGACGCCCGGCCATCGTCCCCGACGTGGACACCCTGGTGGCGCGGCATGTGTCACCCGGCATGCACCTCCACCTGGCGATGACGCTGGGGCGGCCCAACGCGCTCGTCTACGCCCTCGCCCGGCAGTTCGCGGGCCGCGGCGAGTTCACCATCAGCACCTCGGCGGTGCACTCCGCCGCCCACGCGCTGACCATGTCCGACGCGGTCCGGCACATGATCACCTGCTTTCTCGGCGACACCTACCCCTCGCCGCGCCCCAACCCGCTCTACCGCGACCTCGCGCGGGGCGTCCCCTTCACCTCCGAACTGTGGTCACTGCTCAGCTTCACCCAGCGGCTGATGGCCGGCGCGATGGGCCTGCCGTACGCCGTCACCGCCTCGCTGAGCGGCAGCGACCTGGCCGACGGCAAGCAGGACGCGCTCTTCCGGCTCCCCGACCCCGGCGGCTCGGACCAGGAGGTCTCGCTGATCCGGCCGCTGCGCCCGGACCTCACGCTGCTGCACGGGGTCTGCGCCGACTCGCGGGGCAACATCGCGCTCGTACCGCCGGTCGGCGAGGGCGCGTGGGCGGCCTACGCGGCCAAGGGGGGCGTGCTGGCGTCCGTGGAGCGGATCGTGCCCGATCACGTCATCGACGAACAGCCGGAGCGGATCGTCATTCCCGGCCAGCGGGTGATCGCGCTGTGCGAGGCGCCGCTCGGCGCGCACCCGCAGTCGCTGCGCGGCGGCGGGATCGCCGGAGTGGCGGGCTACCACGACGACTACACCTTCCTGACCGAGCTCGCCGAGCGGCTGTCCACCGAGGACGGCGCGAAGGCGTGGTACCACGAGTGGGTCGAGGAGACCGGCAGCCACGAGGGCTACCTGCGCCGGCTCGGCGCCGAGCGCCGCCGCCAACTGGTGCTGCCCAGCCGCCCGGTCGCGAGGGACGGCGCGGCGGCTACGGGCGGTCCGGCGGCCCCGGACGGTCCAGCGGCCCCGGACGGCGCAGCGGCTACGGACGGCGCAGCGGCTACGGACGGCGCAGCGGCTACGGACGGCGCAGCGGCTACGGACGGCGCAGCGGCTGCGCCCGCCGCGGCCCGTACGGACGCCGAGGCCCGGCCCGCGCGGCCCACCGCCGAGCCCGCGGCGCGCCTGCCCGTCTCCCAGCAGGAGCGGCTGATCGTGCTCGGCGCCCGCGCGATCGCGGACCGGGTGACCGAGGACGGCTACGACACCCTGCTGGCCGGCATCGGAGCGTCCCACCTGGCGGCCTGGCTGTCGGCCGGGATGCTGCGGCGGCGCGGCGTCGAGGTCGCGGTCTGCGCGGAGCTGGGCTTCTACGGCATGGACCCGGAGCCGGGGGACGTCTTCCTCTTCAGCCAACTGCACGGCAACCGCTCCCAGTTGCTGGCCGGCATCCCGGAAATCCTCGGCGGCATGGTGGCGGCCAACGACGGCTGCCTCGGCGTGCTCGCCGCGGGCGAGGTCGACGCGGCGGGAAACGTCAACACGAGCAAGCTGTCCGACGGCCGCTGGCTCACCGGCTCGGGCGGCGCCAACGACATCGCCTCCACCGCGGACTGCGTCGTCGTCTCCACCGCCTCCCCGCGCAAGTTCGTCGAACGCGTCGCCTTCGTCACCAGCCCGGGACGGCGGGTGCGAGAGGTGGTGAGCCACTTCGGCCGCTTCCGCCGCGACGGACCCGGGGCGCCCTTCCGGCTGGCCACCTGGCTGCCCCTGGAGGGCGGCGGACCGACGCCCGCGCGGCGGGCGGCGGACCGGGTGAACGAGGCCGCGCCGGCCCGGCCGGTCCCGGCGACCCCGGCGGAGGCGGTGGCCGCGCTGACGGCCTGGCCCGTCCTGACGGACGGCTGGCTGCCCGAGCGGGGGATCAGCGACGAAGAGATCGCCTGGCTGCGAAGCCTGGACCCCGAAGGTTTCTACCGATGAAGGAGCACACAGCGTGAGTCGAGGAATCTGGGAGGGCCGGGGCATCGCCTTCGGCGGCTTCGGCCGCTACTTCCCCGAGCGATGCGAAGAGACCCCGGCGGACCTGCCGGCCGCCCCGGAACAGGAGGCGGCGATCCTCGGCGCCTCGCTGGGGGTGGACCGGCGCCATGTGGCGAACGAGGACGAGACGATCTCCTTCATGGCCGTGGAGGCCGGCCGGATGGCGCTGCGCGACGCGGGCCTCAAAGCGGATCAGATCGACCTGGTCGTCTTCTCCAGCTGGTCGCAGCGCAAGTACGCGCCGGAGGACGGGCCGAGCATCGCCCTGCGCCTCGGGGCCCGGCGCGCCCTGGCCTTCGACGTCTGCGCCGCGTGCGTCGGCTTCGTGCATGGCGTGCAGACCGCCGCATCACTGCTGAGCAGCCACGGCTGGCAGCGGGCGCTGGTGATCTGCTCCGACCAGTTCACCCAGCGGCTCAAGCCCGGCCGGCGGGGCTCGTACGTCGGCGGCGACGGGGCCGGGGCCGCCGTGCTCCAGGTCGGCCCCGCCGGCGAGCCGGGGCTGCGCGACTCGGTCGTGCTCAGCTACGGCGAGCACGCCGGCGTCTCCAAGGCCCGCGGCCCCAACGGCTGGACGGTGAGCCTGCCCTCGATCGCCGAGGTCGCCTCGGCGACCGCCGGCGAGGCCGTGGACCAGGTCCTGGGCCGCGCCGACCTGAAGATCTCAGACGTCGACTGGGTGCTGCCGCACCCCGGCTCGACCCGGATCGGGGAGCGGCTGCGCGAGCGCATCGGCGCGGACCCCGAGCGGGTGCTCACCAACCTGCGCCACCGCGGCCAGACCACCAGCGCGTCCATCCCCACCGCGCTGTCCGAGTTCACCGAGTCGGGCAAGCTCCGGAAGGGCGAGCTGATCCTGGCTCCCGCCGCCGGGGCGGGGTGGTTCTCCGGCGCCCTGCTGTTCCAACTCTGACGAAGTGATGAAGGAGCCCTTTCCCATGTCCGACGCACCTTCGCCGTCCCCCGTGCCGAATGCCGCCGTCCCTGTCCAACTGAGCGGCATCGGGCACTACTTCCCCGGCGACCCCATCACCAACGAATACTTCGAGGGACTCCCTGACCTCGACGTCGACGACGCGTGGATCCGCGAGCACACCGGCGTGGAGTCCCGGCACTGGGCAGGGCCGGGGGAGCGGTTCGCCGAGATGGGCGTCAAGGCGGCCCGCCTCGCGCTCAAGGACGCCTGCCTCGAAGCGTCCGACATCGACGTGGTGATCGGGACCAGCGCCACCGCCCGCCCCCGGGTCAACCCCTCGTCCATGGGCAACAACTACATGGACATCTCGCTGCCGGTACAGCGCCAGCTCGGCGCCCACGACGCGTTCTGCTTCGACGTCACCTCGGTGGCCTGCGCGGGCTTCCTGTACGCGAGCGTCGTCGCCCGCGGACTGCTGGCGACCATGGGCCTGCGCAACGCCCTGGTGGTCTGCGCGGAGAGCCCCAAGGCCATCCTCAATTTCCGCTACAAGAACTCGGCGCTGTTCGGCGCCGGGGCGGCTGCCGCCGTGTGGACGGTGCCCGAGGACGGGCGCAACGGCATGCTCGACGTCGCATTGCGTGCGGACGGCCGTTACTACGACGCCTTCGACATCGACGAGCAGGACAAGATGGTGATGCGCGGCGGGGTGCTCGGCGAGGTGACACCGGGCATGCTCATCGACGCCGGCGAGACGGTCCTCAAGCGCAACGATCTGACGGCCGATCAAATCGCCTGGTGCGTACCGCACCAGGCCAACGCCAACCTGCTGTACCCGGTCGCGCAGCACCTGGGCATCCCGCGCGAGCGGGTGCTGCTGAACCTCCCCTCCCGCGGCAACACGTCCAGCGTGGGCATGCCCGGCACCCTCTCCGAGTTCGTGCACAACGGCACGGTGCAGCCCGGCGAACTGCTGCTGGGGGTGAGCATCGGCCGTGGCATCAGCTGGGGAGCGATGTTGTTCACATACCGCTGAATTCCCGGGCGCGCGCAGGGCGTTCCCGGGCGAGCGCACAGTGCGGCGAGACAGATTGCGGCGGGACACAGTGCGGCGAGAGGTGGAGATCCGTGTCCGAGGTCAGGAACGCCATCGTCACCGGCGGCAGCAGAGGGCTGGGGCTCGCCGTCGCGCGACGCCTGGCCCGCGACGGCTGGCGTACCACGGTGGCCGGCCGCGACCCCGAGAGTCTGCGCAGGGCGAAGGAGGAGGCCGAGGCCGAACAGCTCGAACTGCGCACCGTGCAGGCCGATGTCACCTCGGAGGACTCGGTCCGCGAACTGTTCGCGAAGGTCACCGCCACCGAGCCGCTCCATCTGTGCGTCAACAACGCGGGCCGGAACCTCTCGCGGCTGCTGGTCCGCGCCGCGCGCCCCGGCTCCGCTGCGGCCGAGCCGGACGGTGTGCTGCGGCACTCCCTGGAGGACTGGGAGAACACGGTGCGGCTCTGCCTCACCGGCGTCTTCCTGGCCGGCCGGGAGGCGGCGGCCGCCATGATCCGGCACCAGGTGCCCGGCGCCATCGTCAACGTCTCGTCCGGCCTCGCGGGCGGCGCCTACGGCCAGTCCGCGTACACCGCGGCCAAGGCCGGGGTGGAGGCGCTGACCCGTACCTGGTCCTACGAACTGGGCGAGTACGGCATCCGGGTGGTCGGCGTCGCGCCGGGCGTCATGGACGGCCAGGCGCTGCACGACAAACTCGCCCGGCACCCCGAGCACGCGCGCTACATGGAGCGGCTGAAGAGCACGATTCCGCTCGGGCGCTGGGCGCAGGAGGACGAAATCGCCGACGCGGTGTGTTTCGCCGCGGAAAATCGATACCTCACCGGATCGGTCATCCGAATCGACGGCGGAGGGCCCCCCGGATGGGTTCCGTGACGGTTTTCGTGAGCCCTGTGTTTCCCGTGAGTACTTCCGGTACCAGCACTGAAATGGAAAGGGTACTTGAGGCATGATGTCCGCCGACAAGCAGCCTTCTAACGTTCCGGGTATGACGAATGGCCACAGCGGAATCTGGGGTGACGCGGGAATCCGGTTCACTGGATTCGGCCACTACTTTCCGCGCGAGACAATCCAGAACGAAAGCTTTCAGGACGCGACCACGAGCGTCGTCGAGGACAGAGTCATCGGCGGCATCGGCGTGCGGACCCGGCACCGCGCCGCCGACGACGAGACACCCACCTTCATGGCGTCCGAGGCCGCACGGCAGGCGCTCGCCGACTCCGGCACCGACCCGGCCGAGATCGACCTGGTGATCGTGAGTCACTGGACCGACCGCAACTACCGCGACGAGGTGGGGGCGCTGACCGCCGCCGCGATCGGCGCGAACAACGCGATGGCGTTCGAGGTGGCCGGCTCGTGCGCCGGATTCATCCAGGCCGTCCACACCGCCGGCGCCTTCCTGACCTCGCCGGGGAAGTACCGCAAGGTCCTCGTCGCGGCCAGCGAGCGGGTCACCCGGCGGGTACGCCCCGGATCCAAGGGCGCGATGCTGGTGTCCGACGGAGCCGGCGCGGTGGTGCTCGAAGCCTCCCCCGGCGGCGAGCCCGGCCTGATCGACTCGGTCTTCCACACCGACGGCAGCCTCGCCGACATGTCCGCCGCGTACCCGCCGCACGGCTGGGTCAAGAGCCACCCCGACCTCAACGACGTAGCCCTCGACCACATCCGGCGCGCGGTCCAGGAACTGCTGGAGCGCAACAAGCTGTCCATCGACGACATCGACTACCTGGTGCCGCACTCGGGCACCGAGCCGCTCGCCAAGGGCATCCAGCACAGCCTCGGCGCGGACCCCGCCCGGGTGCTGACCAACCTCTCCTTCCGGGGCAATGTCTCCAGCGCCTCCATCCCCAGCACGGTGTCCGAGCTGAAGCAGCGCGGAGTCCTCAAGCCCGGCCAACTGCTGCTCTCCCCGTCCATCGGCGGCGGAGTCTGGTGCTGGGGCGGACTCCTGTACCGGATCTGATCGGAGGAACGCCGAGGTGAGCACAGCAAGGGGCCCGCGGGACGCCCTGGTGACGGGAATGGGATTCTGCCTCCCCGGACCGGACGGCATGACGGCGACCACACAGCAGTTCTGGGATGTCATCGCGGGCGGAAAGTCTTTCCTGAAGCAGGATGACGGCTGCTATTTCGGCAATGTGAGCATCGTCGAGAAAGATATCCAGGAGAAGCTCCCGGAGATACCGGAGCGCTATCTCGAAAAATATTCGGACCTCCATTTCTACGGACTGCTGGCCCTCCTGGAGGCCTGCGCCGACGCCGGCTTCGACTGGCGGGCGGGCGACCTCACCGACGCGGCCCTGCTCGTCGCCAGAAACGGCAGCGCCGACCTGGTCCTCGACTCGTACCTGCCGGTGCTGCTCGCCGACACCGAGCGCACCACGCCCCAGCAGGCCCGCGCGCTGCTCTTCCGCAACGTCCTCAACGCCGTGCTCTCCGACGTGGAGGCCACCCAGGCGGGACTGCTGCGCACCACAGGCCCCAGCTACACGCTGTCCTGCGGCTGCGCCTCCTCCTCGGTGCTGCTGGGCAACGCGGCTCGGATGATCGTGGCGGGCGAGGCGGACATCGTGCTGGTCACCGGCGCGGACTACTGGCGCTACGACCGGCTGCGGCAGTACGCGGCGCTGGAGGAGCGCTCGGTGACCTCGCTGGAGCCGCAGACCGCGACGCTGGTCGACGAGCCGATGCGCCCCTACGACGAGCGGGCCGCGGGGCTGAACTACGGCAACGGCGCGGTGACGATGATCGTGGAGAGCCGCGAACACGCCGAGCGCCGCGGCCGGGGCGGCTACGGGCGGATCTTCGGCCAGTCCACGAGCCGCAACGCCCAGTCCAACCTGGCCATCGACGGCAAGGGCACGGCGGCGGTGCGCGCCGCCCGGCTCTGCATGGAAGGCCGGGTCACCCCCGACGAGATCGACTACGTGAACGGCGGCGCCACCGGCGACCGGGCGTTCAACGCCATGGAGGCCGAAATCATCTCCACACTCTTCGGCGAGCGGTCCGCCGGACTGCCGGTCACCGTCCAGGAAGGCTGCTTCGGCCACAGCGGAGCGCCGCTGGGCAACATCGGCGTCGCGGCCACGCTGCTCATGATGAACCACGGTCAGGTGGCCCCGACGGCCAACTGCGAGATCCCCGCGGCGCTGTGCACCTTCGACCCGGTACCCGGCCACCGGACCGCGCCGCTGCGCATCGAGCGCGCGCTCAGTCTCAACTACACCATCGGGTCCGTCGCCAGCGCGATCCTGCTGGGCGGCGCGGATGCCTGAGACCGTGATCGACACCGAGTCCCTGCGCCCGGTCGGCCCCGGCGTGCTCCTCGAAGGCGACCCGGACGCCCCGGCCGGCCGGGCCGTCGCCCGCGCCTGGCAGCGGTACGGGATGGAGGTGCGCGGCGGGGAGCCCGCCCCGGACGCCTCGCCCGGCGGGGAGTCCGCCCCGGATGTCTACTGTGTCGTCGCGATCGGCAACGAGGCGCTGGGCGCCCCCCGCGACTCGGCGCCGCTGCCGCGCGAGCGGGTGGCCCGGGTGCTGGAGGCCATGTCGGCGCGCGGCTTCGGCCGCGCGGTGCTGGTGACCGACGCCTCGCCGCACATCCACGACGACGCCGACCCCGACCTGGCCGCCCGGCGCGCCGCCGACCTCGCCTGGTGGCAGCACCTGGCCAAGCGGTGCGCGGCTCGCGGGGTGCTGGTCAACACCGTACGGGTGGGCTACGCGCCCTTCCTGGGCCATGAGTTGGACGCCGCGGCCGAGGAGGAACTGCTCCGGCATCTGATCAGCCGCCGCCCGGTGCGGCCCGCCGAACTGGCGTCGGTCCTACGGCTGCTGGCCTCCCGTGGCTTCGAGAACGTGGCAGGCGAGACCTTCCCGCTCGACGGCGGCCTGGACGCCGGCTTCGTCCCGATGCCCCGGCCGGCCAAGCCCGGCAAGGCGTCGGGCGGCCGGCGCGAACCGGAGCCCGTCGAGGCGGACGGCCCCGACCCGTTCGGCTTGGGCGGACGGGTGCTGCTGGTCACCGGGGCCAGCAGCGGGATCGGCGCGAGCATCGCCCGCGAGGCCGCGGCCCGGGGCGCCGACGTGGTCCTGGTCGCCCGCCGCAGGCCGGAGCTGGAGCGGCTGGCCGAGGAGGTCCGCGCGCTGGGCCGGCGGGCCTGGGCGCTGCCGGCCGACCTGTCCGTCCCTGCCAGGGTGCCCGAGCTGATCAAGGAGGCGTGGGACGCCGCGGGTGGCATCGACGGCCTCGCCTACGCGGCCGGCGTGGTGTCCTTCGACGGTCCCGGCGACAACTCCGCGCACCGTGAGCGGCTGCTCGCGCTCAACTCGCTCTCCTACGCCGCCGCGTGCGACGCGCTGGTGGAGCGCTGGTCCGGCGAGCGCCGCCCCGGCGCGGTGGCCGCCGTCTCCTCGCTCGCGGCGGTCAGCGCGCCCGTCGCCAACCTGGCGAGTTACGGCATCAGCAAGGCCGCCATGGCCCGCTACACCTCGCACCTGGCCACCACCGCGGCCCGGCACCGGGTCAGAGCCAACTGCGTACTGCCGGGCTTCGTCCGCACGCCGATGACCGACGTCACCAACCCCGCCTTCCTGGAGTCCACGCTGCGGCTGGTCCCGACCGGCCGGATGAGCGAGCCGGGGGAGATCGCCGCGATGATCTGCTACCTCCTCAGCCCGGCGGCCGACGGCCTCACCGGCGCCCAACTCCGCGCGGACGGCGGCGGATACAGCCTGCTCGGACTGCCCGCGCTCGGCGGCGCACGCGCCGCCGACGGGCCGCCGACCGACGGGCCGCCCGCCGAAGATCCGTACAGCCACACACCGGACCGTGACGAGAAGGGAGGCCGATCGTGAGCGCGAGCAGGCCGCTGGAAGGCAAGGTGGCGCTGGTCGCCGGGGCGTCGTCGGGCATCGGGGCGGGAATAGCCGAGGCGCTCGCCGCCGCCGGGGCGGACGTGGCCCTGGTGGCCCGCAGGGAAGCCGAACTCACCAAGGTGGACGCGGCGGTGAGCGCCCACGGGGTGCGCACCCTGGCGTACGTCGCCGACCTCGCGGACGAGAACGTCCCGCAGCGGGCGGTGGACGCCGCTGAGGCGGCGCTGGGCCCCGTCGACATCCTGGTGAACAACGCCGCGCTGGCCCGCACCGGCCCCATCCACGACACCGCGCCCCGGCACTGGGCGCAGGCGTTCCGGCTCAACCTCGACGTGCCCTTCCTGCTGAGCCGGGCGGTGCTGCCCGGGATGCGCGAGCGCGGCTACGGCTGGGTCGTCAACATCAGCTCGGAGGGCAGCCTGCTCCAGGCCGAGTGGTCGGCCCCGTACTCCATCACCAAGCGGGCGCTGAACGCGCTCACCGCGCAGATCGACCTGGAGAACCGCCACCTCGGCGTCCGGGCCGTCGGCATCTGCCCCGGCTGGGTGCGCACCGACCTGGCGCAGTCGCCCGCATCGCTCGGCGTCCCCGAGGACGAACTGCTCTCCCCCGCGGACATCGCGGACGTCGTGCTGTGGGTGGTCACCCGGCCGTCGACGGTCAGCGTCGGCCCCATCATCCCGGTCCGCCCGGTGAGCAAGAGCGCCCAGACGGTGGCCAATTGGGAGCTGTACCTCCGGGAGATGAGGAGCTACGACACGTCCGGGGGCCATCTCATCGACCTCTACGGAGAGACGCGATGACGCTGCCGGCAGACGTGGTTCTGCCCCCGGGAGACCCCCGAGTGCCCTCGCGGGAGCAGTGCGTGGTCGGCTCACTGCTCGCCGAGCGCGCGCGGGCGCACCCCGCCCGGGTCTACGCCGTCTTCGAGGACGGCGGCAGTTGGACCTACCGCGAGGCGTACGAGGCCGCCGCCGGGACAGCCGTCGCGCTGCACCGGCAGGGCGTACGCCGGGGCGACGCCGTCCTGAGCTGGCTGCCCAACGGGCGGGACGCGCTGCGCGTCTGGTTCGGCGTCAACCTGCTCGGCGGCGTGCATGTGCCGCTCAACACCGCCTACCGGGGGCGGCTGTTGGAGCACGTCATCGCCAACTCCGGCTCCCGGCTGCTGGTGGCGCACGGCCGGCTGGCCCAGCGGCTCACCGGCGTCGACCCCGGCGGCGTCGAGCAGGTGATCGTCCTCGGCGACGCGACGGAGCACGGAGCGCCCGAAACCGGAGCGCCGCGCGCCCCGCGGTTCCTGGGCCCTGAGGCGCTGGACGGCGACGCGGCCGACTTCAGCCCTCCCGCCGACCCGGTCGAGCCATGGGACACCATGGCCGTGATCTACACGTCGGGCACGACCGGGCCCTCCAAGGGCGTCCTGGTCTCCTACGTCCACCACTACTCGACGGTGACCTCGCTGACCGACGACGAACTGGTGCCGGAGGACCGCTATCTGCTCAACCTGCCGCTGTTCCACGGCGGGGGCACCGAGGTCGCGTACTGCATGCTCTTCTGCGGCGGCTCCATCGCGGTGGTGGAGGGCTTCGACACCCACGAGTTCTGGGACGTGGTCCGCAAGACGCGGGTGACCATGTGCACCCTGATCGGTGCGATGACCGACTTCCTGGTCGGACTGCCGGCCGGCCCGGACGACCGCGAGCACACGCTGCGCGCCGCCTGCGTGATGCCGCTGACCCGCGAGGCGCTGGAGTTCGGGCGGCGGTACGGCGTGGACGTCTACACGGGCTTCAACATGTCCGAGACCTCGGCCCCGCTGGTCTCCGAACTCAACCCGGACCGGGTCGGCTCCTGCGGACGGCCGCGCCCCGGCGTGCAGTGCCGGGTGGTCGACGAGCACGACCTCGACGTGCCGGACGGCACGGCGGGCGAGCTGATCGTCAGGGCGGACCGGCCGTGGTCGATGTTCCACGGGTATCAGGCCATGCCCGAGGCCACCGTCCGGGCCTGGCGCAACGGCTGGTTCCACACCGGCGACGCCCTCTACCGGGAGGCGTCCGGCGACTACTTCTTCGTCGACCGGATCAAGGACGCCATCCGGCGCCGGGGCGAGAACATCTCCTCGGTCGAGGTCGAGGCCGAGATCCTCGCGCACCCCTCGGTGGCCCAGGCGGCGGTGGTGGCCGTCCCCAGCGAGTACGCCGAGGACGAGATCCTCGCCGTCGTGGCGCCGGTCCCCGGCGGGACGGTGGAGCCCGCCGAGCTGATCGAGTTCCTGCGCCCCCGGCTGGCCCACTTCATGATCCCGCGCTACCTGCGCACGCTGCCGGAACTTCCCCAGACACCCACCGGCAAGGTGCTCAAGGCGGACCTGCGCGAACAGGGCGTCGGCGCGGACACCTGGGACCGCAGCGCCGCCGGCGTCGAGGTCAAGCGGGAGCGGCTGCGGTGACGGGCCTGCGAGGCGCCGTCGACATGTGCGCCCTGGTCCACGACCGGGAGTCCTGGCGGACCTACTTCCGTGCCCTGGGCGCGCAGGCCCCCTCGTATCTGCACGCCTTCGGCCGGCACCTGACCAGCGTCTTCGGCGTGGACCACGCGGAGTACCGCAAGATCCTCGGCGACGGTGACCGGGGCGACCAGGAAGCCGCCATCGGCCTGCTGGTTGCCGGGCGCCCGGCACGGATCGACCTCGCGGACCACCTCGCAGGCATGGACCGCGACGGGATCGCCCACCAAGTGGTCATGGGCATCTCGGACGTCACCGCGGACGGCGACAACGTCAACACCAGAGTCGCCGCCCTCGCCGCCCGCGCGCCGGACCGGATGACGGCCTGGGCCGGCATCGACCTGTCCGACCCGCGCGCGGCCGTCGCCGAGATCGGACGCTGCCACGCGCTGGGCATGCGGGGCCTGGCCATCACCCCGTTCTGGCAGGGGACCGACCCCCGCGAACCGCGCTACGACCAGGTCTACGGGGCCGCCGAGGACCTGGGCATGCCGATCTGGGTGCACACCGGCCATCACTTCTCCCGCCGGCCCGCCGAGGTATCGCACCCGCGCAACGTCGACTGGATCGCGGGACGCCACCCGAGGCTCCAGGTCGTGGCGGGCCACGCCGCCTGGCCGTGGGTGCTGGAGATGATCGCCATCGCCCAGCAGCACCGCAATGTCCACCTGGAGTTCTCGTCGCACCGGCCGAGCTGGATGGCCCGGCCGGGCTCGGGATGGGAGCCGCTGCTCCTCTACGGCCGGACCACCCTGCGCCGCAAGGTGATGTTCGGCTCCGCGACCTGGGTCCACTCCGTGCCCGTGGGAACCATCGTGCGGGAAGTGGCGGACCTGGGCCTCGGTGAGGAGGTCACGCACGACTGGCTCCACGGCAACGCGGCGCGCCTGCTCGGCCGGGAGGGGCACTAGCCCGTCCGGGCCGGCCCCGGCGGCGGCGCCCGTGGTGAATACCTACTAGTTGGAGGAACCTGCCGTGATCAACCCCGCGCAGTATTCGATGTGGAACAGCGGAGTGCCACGCCCCTATCTCAAGGCGCTCGCCCCCGAGGACATGCTGACCGAGGCCGAGGGCGTACGGGTGCGCGACGCCGGCGGGCGGTGGTACCTGGACGGCCGGTCCGGGTTGTGGAACACCACGCTCGGCTACAGCAACCAGCGGGTGAAGGAGGCCATCAAGAACCAGATCGACCGGCTGCCGTTCGCCAACAGCTACGGCTACGGCCGGCCCGCGGAGGTCACGCACGAGTGCGCCAACGCGCTGGTCGCCCAATTGCCGGACGGCATCGACTGGATCAGGTTCGCCAGCAACGGCGCGCAGGCGGTGGAGACCGCCGTCCAGCTCTCCCGCTTCCTGCGGCTGCGGCACGGACACCCGGAGCGCTCGGCGGTCTTCGCGATGTGGGACGGCTTCCACGGCCAGGGCCCCGGCGCCGGCATGGTGACCGGCGTGTCGTACCTGCACCACCACACCGGCCCGATGCTGCCCGGCATCCACCACGCGCCCGGTCCGTTCTCCTCCCCGAACGCCGACGGGGTCAGCGAGATGGAGCGCGCGATCAGCGAGTTCGGCCCCGAGCGGGTCACCGCGGTGATCGTCGAGCCCATCATCGGCGAGGGCGGGCACATCCTGTCCAACGAGTACCTGGGCTCGCTCGCCCGGTTCTGCCGCGCCCACGACATCCACCTGATCTTCGACGAGATCGTCACCGGCATGGGCCGGGTCGGCGCGTTCACCCGCGCCGAGCAGATCCCCGAGGTCACCCCGGACATCATCACCCTCGGCAAGGGAATCACCTCCGGGTACGTCCCGATGTCCGCGGTGGCCATCCACGACCGGCTGTACCAGCAACTGCACGACAACACCACGGGCGAGTTCGCGCTCAGCGTCGGCTCGACGAATGACGGCCACGCGGTGGCCGCGGCCGCCGCCCTCGCCGTCATCGACGTCCTCACCAAGGACGGCGTACTCGAGAACGTGCGGCAGCGGTCGGCCGACCTCGTCACCGGACTGGGCAAACTCCAGGCCCGGCACCCGGAGATCACCGCCATCCGCTGCCAAGGGCTCATGTGCGGCCTGGAGTTCGGGGACGAGGACGGCGCCCCCTGGGCCCCGAGCGCCGCCAACAAACTCCGGCTGGCGCTGGAGAGCCGGGGCGTCCTGAGCTCCAGCCTGCGGGTGGCGCCCAACCTGATGCTCATGCCTCCGCTCGTCGTCACCGAAGCCGACGTGGCGGAGATCGTAGAGGCCCTCGACGGGGCGATCACCGATGTGAAAGCCGGGCGTCACCCGGAATCCGGATTCGCGAAGGCCATGGGATGAAAGCGAGTGATGGCATGACCGGCACGCAGAAGACCAGCCGGCAGGTCCAGGAAGAGGCGGCGGCCGAATGGGACCGCTACGCCGACATCTGGGACAGCTGGACCCCGAACGACCGCCGCGACGACGCCGAGGAGGCCGCGGACTTCCTGGCCGAGCTCGCCAACGGCGGCACCGCGCTCGAACTCGGCATCGGCACCGGCCGGGTGGCCCTGCCGCTGGCCGAACGCGGCGTCAAGGTCAGCGGCATCGACGCCTCGCCCGGCATGATCCGCAAGCTGCGGGAGAAGGAGGGCGGCGACAAGATCGGGATATACGAGGGCAACTTCGCCGATGTGGACGTCAAGGAGGACTACGACGTCATCTTCATCGCGCTGGCCACCCTGTTCGTCCTGACCACGCAGGAGGACCAGGTGCGCTGCTTCGCGAACAGCGCCGCCCACCTCAACCCGGGCGGTCGGCTCGTGGTGCAGAACATCGTGCCCGACCTGACGAATTATCAGCGCGGCCGGTACAACGACTTCGACACCACGGCGCCCTTCCGGGTCTCCGGCCGGCTGGCCGGGCACCCGAGCATGGCGTGGTTCGAGATGAACACGGTCGACCCGACGACGCAGACGATCAACCGCACCGATGTGATCGTCAGCGAGAAGGGCAACCGCATCATCGCCGCCACGATGCGCTTCGCCTGGCCGCCGGAGCAGGACCTGATGGGCCGGCTGGCCGGACTCGAACTGGAGGGGCGCTGGGGAGGCTGGCACCAGGAGCGGTTCACCTTCGACAGCCTCAACTCGGTCTCGGTGTACCGCAAGCCGACCGAGTGAGCCGACCGTTCCGGCCCGCGCCGAGCGGCTGCCGGAACGCGTGACTCCGACACTCCCAGTACCGTGGTGAGCCGGGGACCCTCCCATCCGGGACGGTCCCCGGCTCACTGCGTTCGCCACGGTCGCGGCGGCGGCCCTTTCGCCGCTGCCGAAGATCGCCTGGAGCGAGTCGCGGAACCGCTGGTCAGCCGCCGGGAGGGGGCGTTGTGAGCCTCTGCGGTCCGGACCAGGGGCCGGGCGGGCCGCCTTCGGGTCTGGTCACGATGCGGTACTCGCAGTACTGTACGAGCTATCGTACAAAGTACGATGAGGGACTGTCCCGGGCCCGGCGCCGATGACATTCTCTAGTTGCCCGGTCAAATGATGGGCATGCCGGTAAAAGGGGGAATGGCTGATTCTGGTGCTCGCAGACCGCTATAGCAGGGCGATCGCGTTACTGTCGCGAGCGTGCGGGATAAAGCGGAGCAGAGGCAGCGCGTGACCGGCCTGCCTCCTCCGGGCGCGGGGATGACCCGCCCGTCCGGACCTCACCCCATGACCAGTCTGAGTGCTCACTCTCCCTCTGCCATTTCCCTCCTCTGTCGCGTATCCGTGAAATGTGAAATGCGGACTATCGCTGTGGGGTTACCGGTGACGGCCGATGTACTGCTTCTGAGGGGTCATCCATGTCAATGTTGAGTGTACTTGCGGTGGACAATCATCCCGTAGTTCGTTACGCGTTGACGTCACTGCTGAAATCGCGAGCCGCATGGACGGCTGAAGCCGCCTCGGCCGAGGAGGCGTGGAACAGCATCAAGACCCAGCCCCCCGATGTGATCGTGCTGGAACTCGAGTTCGACAGCGGCATCAACGGGATCGAGCTGTGCAGGCGGGTGAAGACCTTGCAACGCGCGCCGAGGGTACTGGTGTTCACCGGTGACAGCTCGCCCGGCGCGGTGGTCGCCGCCATCTCCGCGGGGACCGACAGCTATCTGCACAAGAGCGTCGGATACGACGAGGTCGTCGAGGCGGTCGAGAAGACCTTCCTGGGCCAGCGCCTATGGGTGCTGGACGGCAAGGACGGCGGCCCGATCGACACCCGGCCGGTGACCAATGACGTGCTGACCGCCATGACGCGCCGTGAGGAGGAGGTGTTCGGTCTGGTACTGCGCCGCTACACCAACGAGGAGATAGCCGAAGAGCTCTCGCTGGCGCATCAGACCATAAAGAATCAAGTCAGCAGTGTCCTGCGCAAACTGGGGGTGAGCGGCCGGCGCGAGCTGTTCCGCAAGTACTCCTCGCAAGCGGGGGCGCCGGGCCAGAGCGGGTGTTCGGAGCAGCCGAGTCCGTTCTACGGCCTTCCCGCGGCCGGCGGCTGACCGCCGCTCCGGCCAGCAGCACGACCGTCCACGAATGCCTTGGCGCCTTCCCGGGCAGTGGCCGATTCCAGGAGCGGTGCGAGCACCTCCCGCTGCCTGTGGAATTCGTCGGCCAACCGCCGGTCACGGGCGCCCGCGAGCACCTGCTTGGACGCCGCGACCGAGCGTCCGGTGTTCGCCGCGATCGTCTTGGCCAACTCGTAAGCGGCGTCGATCGCCGTGCCGGGCAGGGCCAGCCGGTTCACCAATCCGAAGTCGTACGCGCGCTGTGCGCTGATGGGCTCGCCGGTGAGCGCCATCTCCATGGCGATGTTGGGCGGGATCGCGCGGGGCAGTCGCAGCAGGCCGCCCGCGGCCGCGGCCAGGCCCCTGCGGACCTCGGGCAGGCTGAACACGGCGTCGGAGGCGGCCACCACCAGGTCGCAGGCGAGGACGAGTTCAAGGCCGCCGCCGACGGCCGCGCCCTCGACGGCCGCGATGAGCGGCTTGACGGGCGGCGCCTCGGTGAGACCGCCGAAGCCGCGGCCGGGGAGGGAGGCGCGCTCGCCGCGCGCGAAGGCGGACAGGTCCATGCCGGCGCAGAAGCAGCGGCCCTCGCCGCCCAGCACGCCGACGCTGATGTCGGGCCGGGCGTCCAGCTCGTCGAGGGCGGCGGCCAGCCGCTCGGCGGTGCCGCGGGTCAGGGCGTTGCGTACGCGGGGCCGGTTGAGCCGTATCACCAGTACGCCGTCGCGCTCGTCGACGAGTACGTCGTCGGCTCCGTCGGCTCCGCCAGCCGACCGGTCCTGAGCGCCCACCGATGCCTCGGCCACTGCCCCGCCTTCCGCTGCGTGACGTACTTCGAAGTACTCGGAGGCTAGTGCCGGATTCGGTCGACGCGGTACGGCCCGGGGGTACTCTTTCGCGGCCTCAATCGGTACCGCCGATATCTTGCGTGTCCCCTCCCGTGCGCCCGTACTTCCCCCGGGGGCACGGGAACGGACGCCGGACCGTGCCGCGGCCCGGCGGCGGCGTCGCCTCAGTGGTCGTGCGGCCCGGCGCTGTGCACCGGCCCGTGCGGGTCCTCGCAGTGCGACGGTTCCACGACCGCGCCGCCCGGACCCGCGACGCTCAGCAGCCGCGCGGGGGAGTGGTCGACCTGCAGCGTGGTGTGGGTGATCGCGTAGTCGGCGCGGAGCATTTCCTCCAACTCGCGGCGCACGGTGTGGCAGGCGCTCTCGGGGGTGACCAGGACATGCGCGGAGAGCGCGGACTGCCCGGAGGTGATCGTCCAGACGTGCAGATCGTGGATCTCGGTGACCGAGGGCCGGCCGGCCAGCAGATCGCCGATCTCGTCGGGGTCGAGCTCGGCGGGGGCCGCTTCGAGGAAGATCCGGCCGGAGTCGCGGACCAGGCCGTAACCGGCCTTGGCCATCAGCACCACGACCAGCAGCGTCGCGATGGCGTCGGCGCGGGCGAAGCCGGTGGTCACCACGATCAGTCCGGCCGCGGCGGTGCCGATGAAAGCGAACAGGTCGTTGAGGATGTGCTGGTAGGTGCCCTCGACGTTGAGCGAGGAGCGGTTGGCCTTGGAGATGCACCAGGCCGCCGCGAGGTTGACCACGATCCCGGCCAGGGCGGTGACCAGCATCAGGCCGCCTTGCACGGCCGGCGGGTCGATCAGCCGGTGGACGGCTTCGTAGCCGAGCCAGGCGCCGAGCAACAGCAGGGTGAGGCCGTTGGCCTGCGCGGAGAGTATCTCGGCGCGCTTGAGACCGTAGGTGAAGCCGCCGCGGGCCGGCCGGGCCGCGAGCCGCATGGCTATCAGCGCGAGCACGATCGAGGCGGCGTCGGTGAGCATGTGCGCCGCGTCGGAGAGCAGCGCGAGGGAGCCGGCGATGAGGCCGACGACGACCTCGACGGCCATGAACGAGGTGATCAGGGCGAGCGCGATGGCCAGCCAGCGCCGGTCGGCGTCCACCGACACGCCGTGCGCGTGCCCGGCGTGCCCGCCGGCCCCGTGGTGGCCGTTGCCGGCCGGGTGTCCGGCGGCTCCGTCCGCGGCCGTTCCGCGGCCGTGACCGTGCCCCTTGCGTGCGCTCATGGCGGTGCGCCTCCCCGATCCAGCGTTCGACCTTTGACCTTCGGCCCTCGCAGTGAAGCGCACCTCGCGCAGATCGGCAAAGGCTGCATCGGTGTCCGTTGTCATCTTCGATAACAAGGCTCTGACCTGCGGCGACGCGGATCAGCCGGAGACGCCGCAGCCGACGCCAGCGGGCCGGGCCGTCGGAGGGGGACGCTCCGACGACCCGGCCCTCTGCGGTGGTGAATCAGCGGTTGACGCAGGTGTTGCCGATCGCCGGGTTCAACAAGCCGATCGCGTTGACGCTGTTGCCGCACAGGTTGACCGGGATGTGGATGGGGATCTGGACGATGTTGCCGCTGAGCACGCCGGGGGAGCCGATCGCGGCAGCCGAGGCGGACGCGCCACTCGGGTTGTCATGCGCGGAAACAGTACCGGCGGCACCCACGCTGAGGGCACAGCCGGCGAGGGTCAGTGCGGCGGCCTTGGCGACTCGGTTCTTCATAATTTTCCTCTCGGGAATGTGGATGCGGCACTCTTCTCAACGATTCGCATTTGCCGAGGGTGCACATGTCACCCAATTGGGCCTGTCGGGCGTGGAAGTGCGTGCAGGGTTGGACTGAATTGTCCGTGCATGGGTGAGAGTGGGGTGGTTACACGGGACGAGAAGGAGGCTTGGATGGCCGGGGAACGTACCGGGAGAACCATTGCGCGCTATTCACGGACCATGGCGCTGTGCGCCGCGCTGGGACTGTCGCTGAGCGGCTGCTACCTCATCGGGAGCAAGACGCCGCACACGGACGCGGAGCTCTGGGTGAATCCGGAAACCCCCGCTGCGCAGCAGGTCCTGCAATGGCGGCAGCAGGGACGGGACGGTGACGCGGTGGCGTTGCAGTGGCTCGCGGACCAGCCGATCGCGGAATGGATCGGGGACGCGCCCGGAATTCGGGCACGGCACATCACGGAATCCGCGGCCCGCGCCGGGAAAACTCCGGTGCTGGTCGCCTATCACATTCCGTATCGTGATTGCGGCAGCCACTCCGCGGGCGGCGCGGCGGGCGCGGACGGCTACCGGAAATGGGTCAAGGAATTCGCGTCCGGAATCGAGGGCCGAAAAGCGATCGTCGTGCTCGAACCCGATGCCGTCGCACAGGCGGTGGAAGGCTGCGTCCCGGAGGGGCTGCGGGCGGAGCGGCTGGGTCTGCTGAAGGAAGCGGTCGTCACGCTGTCGGCACTGCCGGCGACGCGGGTCTATCTGGACGCGGGGCACTCGGGCTGGGTCAAGGACCGCGCCCGGCTCGCGGAGGCGCTCCGGCTGAGCGGCGTCGCCCAGGCCGACGGCTTCGCGCTGAACGTGTCGAACTTCCAGTCGACCCGGATCTCGATGACGTACGGGGACCAGCTCTCCGAGGCACTCGGCGGCGCGCACTACCTCGTCGACACCAGCCGCAACGGCAATGGCCCCGTCGACCCCGAGACCAGGGCCGTCGACCGGGCGAGCGAGCGGGAGTGGTGCAATCCCCCCGGCCGGAAGCTGGGCGAGCGGCCGACCACCCGCACCGGATTCGAGAAGGCGGACGCCTTCTTGTGGATCAAGCGCCCCGGCGAGTCGGACGGGCCGTGCAACGGCGGCCCCCCGGCGGGCCAGTGGTGGGCGCAGTACGCACTGGGGCTCGCCCAGTCGGCCGGGGGGTGAGGGGGCGTCAGGGCACGTGCACCCACTTCGCCTTGGAGGGCGTGCCGTTGGCGTCGGTGACGAAAAGCATGTACCAGCCGCGCGGCACCAGCGAGGGGTCCTTGGGGACCGACACCCGCACCGAGCGCCCGCGCGCCTCGACGTGCAGGTCGATGGAGCGCTGCTCGACGTCGGTGGTGTGGGTCACCGCGCTGGGCCGCATCAGCCGCGCCGCGGCGATCTTCCCGCGGGAGCGCACCGCGTACGTCGCGCGCTCGCCCCGGTTCACCTCGGCGGGGCCGCTGCCCAGCACCGGGCGTGACTTCCGGTAGAGGTAGGGCGGGGTGTAGATCTCGATTCGCTGCTCGAAGTCGCCGGGCTGGGTGTTCTCCCCGTCGGCGTACAGCGGGTCGGAGCCGAAGGTGGCGACCCGGCCGTCCGGCAGCAGCAGTGCTGAGGAGTGGTAGTTGCGGCCCACCACGGGCTCGGCCGCCGGGCTGAAGCTGTTGGTCCGGGGCGAGTAGACCTGTGCCTTGTGGACGTCGCTGCCGCCGCGGCCCCGGTAGTCGGCGGAGCCGCCGCTGGTGAAGACGGTGTCGTCGGGCATGATCACGCTGTTCAGGTAGCGGGTGCCCTGCGGCAGGTCGGGGCCGTCCGTGAAGCGGGGCGCCTTGCCGAGGTCTTTCCCGGTGGCTTTCCCGGGGTCCTGCTTGAGGTCCTGCTTGAGGTCCACGACGGCGGTGCGCGGCGAGGACCTTTTCGACTCGCCGACGCCGCCGCCGCCCAGCACCATCACCTTCTGGTCCTGCGCCGGAGGCAGCAGGACGGAGGCCGAGGTCTCCAGCTCGTCGGGGTCCTTCAGCCCGGGGACGGGTGCGAAGGTGTTGCTGCGCGGGTTCCACAGGCCCGGTTGCCGTCCGCGTTCGGCCGGTCCGTAGCCGCTGTTGGACCCGGAGTAGAAGAGCTTGCCGCCCTGGGTCAGGAAGAGCGCGGGGTAGGTCGGGAAGTAGCGCTTGGGGCCCTTGGACCACTTCTTGGTCTTGGGGTCGTAGATCTCGTTCTTCCCGTCGATGATCTGGCCGATGTCGTCGAGCCCGGACACCGCGAGCACCCGGCCGTCCTCCAGGGTGACCAGGGTCGGGTACCAGCGGCTCTCGGCCATCGGGTCGACGGGGACGTACCGTTCCGCCCGGGGGTCGAACTCGTAGGCGGCGTTGGTGCCCTGGTAGTCCTGCTGGTCCATGGTCATGGCCTGGGCCAGGCCGTACACGTTCTGCCCGTCGGGGCCGTGGAGGCCGTCGATGCGGTACTGGGCGGGCCGCGAGCGGGTCTGGTCGCGGCCCTTCTTCACCGCCTCGACGAAGGCGCGGACCTCGCCGGCCACGATCTTGACCTTGACGCGCTTGTGCTTGCCCTTACCTTTGGTCTTGGTCTTCGTGGCGGCGGGCACGGTGAAGCTGCGTACGGAGCGGTACTCGCGGCCGTCGGGGGAGTGGAAGACGGTGCCGCGGGAGAAGGTGCGCGGGCTCTTCGGGGACTCGTTCTTCACCAGCATCGGGCCGGCGGCGCGCTCGACCTGGTCCGCCATGATCTCGTAGCGGGCGGTGCCGCCGGCGACCAGCAGCCGGCCGCCGGGGAGTTGGGCGTGGCCGGAGCAGAACAGGTCCTCGGGGGTGGGCACCGTTTTGAAGGTGTCGTTGGCCGGATCCCACAGCAGTGTCTTGAAGGTGCCGGCGGCGAACCCCTTCTCGTCGTTGCCCGAACCCGCGATGAGCAGCACCTTGCCGGTGCGCAGCAGCGCGGCGTGGATGGCGCTGACCCGGTACTTCTCCGGGACCGAGAGCAGGTCCCAGTGGCCGAGGCGGGCGGTGTACCCCGGCTGGTCGATCTTGTACGCGTGGTAGGTCCGCTCGGCGTAGCTGATCGCCGCGGGGGCGTTGAGGCCGGCGAGCACGACCATCGCCGTGGTGGTGACGGCGGCGGTGCGGACACGTGGGCTGATCAGATGGCGCACAGGGGATCCTTCTCTGCGGAGGCGGCGCTGGAGGTGTCGTTGCGGGCGGGCGGCACCGGCGGCGCGGCGGGCGGCGCCTTGCGCGGGCGGAGCAGCCCGGCGTACCAGATGGCCGGCGGGGCCAGGCAGACGGCGAGCGCGACCACGGTCCAGGTGCGCATCGCGACATGGGTGTGGCCGAGGAAGAACGAGGCGATCAGCGAGCCGCCGAAGAACGCGGCCCACAGCAGATGGATGCGGAAGGTGGCCACCCGGTCGGGGCTCGTGGAGTCACCCTTGGGGGTGACCACGAACCGGCTCTTGCGCCGCAGCACCGCGTCAAGCAGGGACTTGGCGTAGATCGGCGCGGAGAGCGCGGAGAGCAGCATGCCGGCCGCGCCGGAGGAGCCCCGCGGCTCGTGCGGGCTGACGTTGTGCCGGCGGTTCCAGACGTACAGCCCGATCTGCAGCGCGGCGGCGTCGCTGTAGAGCATCAGCCAGATCTCCGAGGAGATCTGGATCCCGGAGGCGCCCAGGACCAGGAAGAGCGCGCAGGACAGGGCGGACAGCACCCAGTTGAGCGCGGTCATCGGGTAGTAGGCCACCATCAGCGAGTAGTTGAGCAGTTTCCCGGGGGAGAGCGAGAACGTTCCGCGCCAGAACTGCTTGAGCACCGTCTCGTAGGTGCCGCGGCTCCAGCGCATTTGCTGGGTGAAGAAGTCGGTCCACGCGCTGGGGCCCTCGCCGACGGCCAGCACGTCCGGGGTGTACGTCGAGCGCCACTTCGCGCCGGTGGCCGGATTGCGGTGGCGGTGGAGTTCGAAACCGGTGGCCATATCCTCGGTGATGGAGTCGTACAGGCCGCCGATGCTTTTGAGGGCGCTGACCCGGACGGCGTTGTTGGTGCCGACGAACATGGCTCCGCCGTAGGCGTTTCCCGCGCGCTGGATCAGGGCGTGGAACAGGAATTGCTGGCTTTCGGCGGCCTTGGTGACCGGCGAGTCGTAGTTTCCGTAGACCTGCGGGCCGACGACGAAGGCGATATCGGGGTCGCGGAAGTAACCCAGCATGCGTTCCAGGTAGTTGGGCAGCGGGACATGGTCGGTGTCGACGCAGGCCATGAATTCATAGGCGTCGCCGTGCCGGTCCAGCCAGGCGTTGTAATTGCCGTGCTTGGTCCTGGCCCGGAACGGGCCCTTCGGCTGGTTCCAGCGGTCCACGCCCTTGCGGGAGAAGTGCCGGACCCCCAGTTCCGCGCACAGCTCCTTGGCCGCCGCGTCGTCGCCCTCGTCGAGCAGCCAGACGTCGAGGTGGCCCGCGTGCCGGATGCGGGTGGCCGCGGTCAGCGTGGCCCGGACCATCCCGATCGGCTCCTTGGAGGGAACGAAGCTGGTGAGGAAGGCCACCCGGGTGCCCGGCCGCGCGTTCACCGGGACCGGGTCGCGGGCCACCAGGGTGGCGTGCGCGTTGGATACGACGGTGAACAGCCGGAACGCTTCGATCAGCCCGATGGAGACCAGCATCGTGGTGTCGGCGGCTGTTTCCCAGCCGGAAACGTATTGCCGGTGCACCCAGTGCTCCGGTCGCAGCAGCCATACCAGCAGCACCGCCGAGAAGAGCGGCGCGGCGCAGAGCAGGAGGGCCGCCCGGATCCGGTGCGGCTCCTGCGCGAGCAGGCTGCGGTAGCGCACCCGATAGGGGAATTCCGGACTCGGTTCGGTGAGCGGACCCGCCAATTGGCTGTAGCGCTCGTAGTCGTAAACCGGAGCAGCGATAGGTGCGGTGGATTCCTCGGTCAGCTGTGGAGCAGGTCTCGGTGACGCCATCAGGGGCACTCCCGCAGTGCTGTCTCGATCAGAATTCATTGCGGCGACGGCCTGAATCGGCTGAATTGTTCATAGCGTCGCCCGAGACGAGAAGCTAGCAATTCGCATGCCGATAATCGTGCAAGTGGGATTGTCGGCGTGCCGCACCTTGCGCCGAATGGCGGACTTCCTGACGGTGCGATAGAGCGCGGCATGTACGTTTTGAGAGGTTTGTCTGACATCGTCTGGGCCGGTCGAGCTTGCGGAGCCCCGAGACGGGCTGCGCGGGTCTTCCCGGGACGCACCGACCGCGGCGTGGGTCGGGGTCCATCGGTTCGCGTGTGGGGAGCTGGACTTGTTGCAACGCGAGCGTGCGGAACACCGGCTGACGGTGCTGCATATCTCCCAGCCCGTCGACGGCGGCGTCGCCAGAGTCGTCACCGACCTGGTGCGCAGCCAGTCGGAGTCGGGGGTGAGGGCGGTGGTCGCCTGCCCGCCCGGCGGGATGCTCGGCGAGGCCGCCGCCGCGGCCGGCGCCGAAGTGCTGGACTGGCCCGCGGGCCGCGAACCGGGCGTACGGCTGCCGCGCGAGGCCGCGCGGCTGGCGCGGATCGTCCGGCGCGCGGGCCCCGACCTGGTGCACGCGCACAGCGCCAAGGCCGGGCTGGCCGGCCGGCTGGTCGTACGCGGCCGCATCCCGACCGTCTACCAGCCGCACGCCTGGTCCTTCGACGCCGTCGGCGGCCTAGTCGCCGAACTGGCCCTGCGCTGGGAGCGGTTCGCCGCCCGCTGGGCCTGCTGCGTGCTGTGCGTCAGCGAGGACGAACGGCTGCACGGCCGGCGCTCCGGGGTGCCCGGCCGCTGGAGCGTGATCCACAACGGCGTCGACACCGCCCGCTTCCGGCCGGTCGGCGCGCGGGAGCGGCGGCTGGCCAGGGAGCGGCTGTCCGAGCGGTACGGCATCTCGCCGACGGCGCCGCTCGTCGCCTGCGTCGGCCGGCTCTGCCGGCAGAAGGGCCAGGACGTCCTGCTGCGCGCCTGGCCGCGGATCGCCGCCGAAGTCCCCGGCAGCCGACTGGTGCTGGTCGGCGACGGACCCCAGGCCGCGGCCCTGCGCGCCGCCGCGCCCCGGGGCGTGGTCTTCGCCGGCCGGACCGGCGACGCCGTCCCCTGGTACACCGCGGCGGACCTGGTGGTGCAGCCGTCCCGCTGGGAGGGCATGGCGCTGTCGCCGCTGGAGGCGATGGCGTGCGGCCGGCCGGTCGTGGTCAGCGACGTCAGCGGCGCCCGCGAGAGCCTGCCCGACCGGCACGCGCCCGTCTGCCTGGTCCCGCCCGGCGATCCGGGGGCGCTCGCCCGGGCGCTGGCCGCCCTGCTGGCGGACGCGGAGCTGCGCGAGACCTTGGGACAGCAGGCGCGGCGGCACGCGCACGCGACATACGACGTGCGACAGACGGCGGCCGCGGTCTCGCAGCTGTACCGGGAACTGCTCGGCCCCGGCGCCGTCCATCGCGTCGGCCCGCACATCAACCGCAGGGAGCGCACCGGGCGATGACCACGGAGAACGCAGAGGTCCCCAACCCCGGGCGGGTCATGCCCCTTCCCAAGACGACGACCCGGCCGGCCTCGCCGGTCCCCTTCACCCGCCGCCCGGGCGGGCTCCAGGTGCTGCGGCGGCCCTTCCACCGGCAGCGGATCCCGCGCCCCGGGTATGTCGCCGGGCCGTACATCGCCGCCGACTGCGCGGCCGCCGCCGTCGCCGCGACCGCGCTGGGCGGCACGCTCCGGGCCGCGCTCACCCTCGGGCCGCTGCTGCTGACGCTCGTCGCGCTCAACGCGCGCGGCGGGATGTACCGGCCCGGACTCTCGGCGTCCGCCCTCGACGGCGCGCCCCGGCTGCTGTGGCACGGCGCGATCGCCTGGTGCGTGACGTCGGCCGTGCTGGTCGGCGTCCTGCCCGCGGCGCAACCCCGCGGCGGACTGCTGTTCGCCGCGGTGGCCACGCATGGGCTGCTGGCGTGCGCGGGACGCGGCGCGGTTCATCACCTGGTGCGCCGGCGCAGACGCCGGCGCCCGTACTCCGCGCTGGTGGTGGGCGCGGACCAGGCCGCCAGGAACGTCTTCGCGGTGCTGCACGAGCACCCCGAGTACGGCATGCGGCCGGTCGGCCTGGTCGGCGCGTCCGACGCCGGCTCCGGGCCGGCCCTCTCGGAGCTGTCCGCGCCGGTGCTCGTATCGCCCGAGGACGTCACCCGCGCGGTCATCCAGAACGCCGTCCGCAGCGTGGTGTTCACCCGCGGGCCCTGGGGCGATCCGAAGACGGCGGAGCTGATGCGGCTGTTCTGGGACGCGGGCTGCACGGTCTGGCTGGTCAACGGCGACCCGGCCGGGCACGCCGGGCTCCCGCGCCCCGAAGGACCCGATCACCTCTGGGGGTTCGCCTGCCGCCGCCTCGACGCGCCGCCCCGCCGCCGCCCCGGCATCCTGGGCAAACGCGTCCTGGACATCGCGGTCGCCGCGCTCGCGCTGCTGGCCGCCGCGCCGGTCCTGCTGGCCTGCGCCCTCGCGGTCCGGCTCGCCGACGGGCCGGGGGTGATCTTCCGGCAGGAACGTATCGGCTTGGCCGGCCGCCCCTTCGTGGTGCTCAAGTTCCGCACCCTGCGCCCCGCCGACGAACACGAGTCCGCGACCCTGTGGAACGTCGCCAGCGACCGGCGGATGAGCACCGTGGGGCACCTGCTGCGCCGCTCCTCCCTCGACGAGCTGCCGCAGCTGTGGAACGTGCTGCGCGGCGATATGAGCCTGGTCGGCCCGCGGCCCGAACGCCCCTTCTTCGTCCGGCAGTTCAGCCAGACGCACCCCGGCTACGGCAGCCGGCACCGGATGCCGGTGGGGATCACCGGGCTGGCACAGGTCAACGGGCTGCGGGGCGACACCTCGATCGAGGACCGGGCCCGGTTCGACAACCACTACATCGAGACCTGGTCGCTGTGGCAGGACGTACGGATTCTGCTGCACACCGCCGGTTCGCTCTTCCGGTTCGGAGGCAGCTGACATGCCTCACCCCACAGCGCCGACAGCGCCCGAACCGACAGCGCCCGAACCGGTGGGGCGGGAGCCGGCCGGGCGGGAGCCGGAATCCGTACGGGCCGACGAGCAGACGGTGCGCGGGGCGCGGGGCGGTGGGCGTCCGCCCGGCGAGCGCTCCGCCCGGCGCGCCGCGGCCAGGACGGCCGTCTGGTGGCCGGTGCTGCCCGCCGTCGCCACCGTGCTGCTGCTGTGCTGGCCGGCCGGTCACGAGGACATCACCGCGGCCGTCCACGTCACCCCGGCGGACGTGGGGTCGGCGGTCCTGGTGCTGTGCTGCCTGGTCGCGGTGGTCCGCGCCCGGACACGGCTGCTGACCGGGCGGGCGGTCGTGGTGCTGGCCGCGCCGGCCGTGGCCTTCGCCGTGGCGACCGCCACCTCCAACGATCCGGCGACGAGCCTGCCTGGCTTCGTCCGCTACCTCCAGGTCTTCGTCCTCGTCCCGCTCGCCCTGGTGCTGCTGCTGCGCTCCCGGCGGGACTTCATGGTGGTGGCGGGCGGCGTCCTGGCCATCGCCGTGGTGCAGGGCGCCCTCGGCGTCCAGCAGTACGCGACCGGCACCGGGGCCTCGTACGAAGGGCAGGACATCCGGGCCGTCGGCACCTTCGGCCCGCTCGACGTGATGGGGATGGCGACCGTCGTCGCGCACGGCCTGATCATCGCGCTGGCACTGGGCCTGCCGTCGGCCGCGGACTCCTCCCGCCGGTTGCGGCCGGCCGCGCTGGTCTGCGCGTCGCTGCTGCTGCTGCCGCTCGCGCTGTCGTTCAGCCGCGGGGCCTGGCTCGCGACGGCGGTGGCGGCGTCGGCCGTGCTGGTCCTCGCCGGCGCCCGGCTCGCGCTGCGGGCGCTGGTCGGGCAGCGGCTGAGCAGTATCACCCAGGTCGCGGCGGCCCCCGACCGGTCGGTGACCGACCGGTACAGCCTGTGGGCCGCGGCGCGGAGCATGTGGCGCGACGAACCGGTGACGGGCGTGGGCCTCAAGGGCTTCCCCGCGCAGCGGGACGGACACGCCTCGCTCGGGCTGTCCTCGGGGAGCGACACGGCGGGCGCCGGGCTGGAGTTCCAGCGCGAACCCCTGCTCTCCCCGCACAACATGTATCTGCTCATCCTCAGCGAGCAGGGCCTGATCGGGGTCACCGCCGTCTTCGGCAGCTGGGCGGCGCTGCTGGCGCTCGGGCTCCGACGGCTGCGCGCCGCGCGCCGCCAGGGCCGCCCCGCCGACTGCGGACTGACCGCCGTCGGGCTGCTGACCTGGACGTTCGTCGACTTCTTCTACGCGGACATCGGTGGCCCCTCGACCCTGCTGACCTCCATCATGTTCGGACTCGCCGGGTGGTGGGCGCTCTCGCCCGCCGCA
>NZ_JAYMZR010000067.1:0-42702 GCF_035828615.1 Streptomyces sp. H27-D2
GCTGGCCGGGGGCAGGCCGGCCCGCGTCGTGCTGGTCGGCGTTCACCTGGCCGGCTCCCGGCTGGGGGTAGCCGTAGTTGCCCCGCGGTGCCTGGGTGGGCATGGCGGCGGGCAGCGGGGGCGGAGTCGGCGCGGGGCCGGTCGGCGCGTTCGTGCGCTGCTCCGGGGCCTGCGGCGGACCGGGCTGCGCCGGGGCCGTCGGAGGCGGCCACGCGGCGCCCGAGGGCGCGGGGAAGGCGGGAGCGTCCGCGCTGCCGGTCACCGGCGCGGGCGGGAACGGGGAGGGCGCGGCCGGGGCTTGGCCCGGTGCCTGCGCCGGCTCTGATGCCGAAGGGGCCACCGGGGCGGCGGGCGGCGCGGCGGCCGACTGGAAGTGCGGGGGCAGCGGCGGCAGTCCGCCCTGCGGCGGCGCGGGCGGAGTCGGCGGCGCCCAGGCGGCGGAGTCCGCCACCGAGGGCGGCGCGTCCCGGGGCACGGAGTCCTCGGGTGCGACGGGTACGACGGCGTCGGCGGGTTCGTCAGCGAGGGACGCGTTCGTCGGTACGGCGTCGGAGATGTCATCCGGAGCGGCTTCGCCGGAGGCGCCCCCGATGGACGCGGGCTCGGCGGACGCGGGGTCCGCGGAATCGCGGTCGGCGGGCGCGGAAGCCGGTACGGAGTCGGACGGCTCCTCGTCGAAGGCGGCGCGGCGGGGAGCGGGTTCGGCAGGCTCGGGCGCGAGCCCCGTTACGGGCTCGTCCGTCGATCCGGCTGCTGCCCCTGATCCGTCCCCGTCCCTGTGACCGGAACCGGAACCGGGGGTGTCGGCGGGGGCGTCAGCGGCCGAAGTCGCGCCGGCGTCGCCACCGCTGTTCGCCTCGGAAGCGCGCTGGTCGATCTCACGGCGCAGCGCGGAGCTGGAGAACCGCATCGTGGCCCCGCTGAGCACATCGCCGTTCCCGGCGACATCGTCCGCGTTCGCGGCTGCGCCCGTGCCGGCGTCGTGACCGGTATCCGCGGCCGAATCCCCGGCAGCCGCGTCAGCGGGCGGCGCGGCAGGCGCGGTGAACGGCGCACCCGGCATCGCGGCGGGCGGCGCGGAGGGGGCTGCCGCGGGCGGCGCTGTGGGCGGTGCGGGCGGGCCCGCAGGCGCGGGGGCCTGTGGCGGTACGGTCCACGCGGGTTCGAAGCCGCTGCCCGGCGGCAGCCCCGGAATGGGCAGCGGGCTGCCGGAGGGCGGGGGCAGCGTGTAGCCGGGCGGGCCGGCCGGCCCGCCGTGCGCGGAGCTGTCCGTACCGGGCGTCGCGGAGGGCGTCGACCCGGTCCCGGAATCCGCACTCGACCCTGGCGCCGACCCCGAACTGCCGCCCGCCGCGGACTCCGGCGTGCCGGAGTTCTGCGTGTACCAAGCGGGCGGGGTGTAGTCGATGGTGAACTCGCCCGTCTGCTCGGGCTCCGCGTCGGACCGGTCCCCGCCGGGGGTTGTTCCGCCCGCGCGGAGCGCGTCCCGATCGCTGTTCACAATGCCTCCTGAATGTATGCGTGCACCCCTGCACACCGTGGTGGGCTGCCTGCTCCCGGCAGTTCATCCACCCGGCTGGTTCCCCCTGCGGGTGCGGCTGTCGCATTCCTCATGCTCTCCTGCCGCGCCCACGCCCAGCCTAATCACCGAAAGCGCCCGCACGGCAGCCCCGTCCCGTCCGAGCTGATGTCCCGCAGGCCACGTCCTACCCGGCGGCCCCGCCGGAACGCCCGAAAGGTGCGTTAAACAATGAAAGTTCTCCCCTCGGCCGCCGAGCCGAGAGGCTCACCCCGTCCGGCCGGAGAGGCGTACCTCACCCGGCCCGGCGTTCAGCCCGGAGTTCCGGCCGGGACTTCCCATCCGGAACTCCCCGTCCGGAGGGTTCAGTCCATCCGGCGCGGCGAGCCCAGCAGTCCGGTCTCGGCGTCCGTCGGCTGTGTGGCCACGAACTGCCGATCGCGGCGCGTGCACCACAGTGTCACCCCGTCGCCGAGCGTGGACAGCGCGCCGATCTCCGCCTGCGGCAGTCCCATGATCCGGCCGATCTGCTCCGCCTCCTCGGGCGACACCCGCTGGATGCCGACGAGATCGGCGGTCTCCAGCAGCCGGGGCGCGACCGGGCTCATATACGGCAGCAGGGTCAGCACGGACTGCCAGGCCAGCGCGGTCACCCGCCCGCGCGGCGGTCGCAGACCGCAGTCCCGCACGACCAGCACCGGGCTGCTCACCGAAGGGCCCTGCGGCGGTACGCGGCCCACCTCGTGCAGCGTCATGCACTGCTGCCCGCCGCCGGCGGCCTGCACCAGGTTCGTCCAGGCCTGCGGACGACCGCTCTCGACGGCGACCCGCGCGCCCGTTCCGGCGGTCCGCAGCGCGAGCACCTGCGCCGTCCAGAGGCCGCCGACCAACACCGTGTCGTACGGAACGGGGTGGTGGAAGCCGAGCACCGCGGGCCGGTTGCGCACATCGACGCCGATCACCACCCCGTCGTCGCCCACGGGCAGCGACAGCGCGCCGAGTTGTTCCAGCGCGAGCACATGCCGCTCGCGGCGCGGCCCGAGCAGGCCGAAGCCGAGCCGGGCCCGCCGGGGCACGGCTGTCACGGGGGGCACGGGGACACCGGCCGGCACCGGAGCCCCAGCCGGGACCAGGGCCCCAGCCGGGCCACCGGGCGGAGCGGGAACCGGAACGCGAGCAGGGGCGGGGACGGGGGGCGGGACAGTGGGCGTAGCCATCAGCGGGTGCCTCCAAGCGGCAGCGTCGCGAGCACGCCGGGCAGTTGCTCGCGGTCCAGACGCACCAGGCCGACCTTCACGCCCCGCGCCGTACGCTCCAACTCACGTCGGGCCGCGACCAGTTCGTCATCGCTGCGGCCGGTGATCCGTACGTGCCCGCTGAGGGCCGGCGCCCGCCCGGAGCCGCGGCCCAAGGTGAGGCTGAACGTGCTCGCGAGCGCGGGCGACGAGGTCAGCAGCGCGACCAGCTGCGGCAGCTGCGCGGCGCCCGCGCCCGAGCCCAACTGCGGCCAGCGGCGCACCCAGTACGTGGTGTGCCAGCGGTCGTCGCAGCGCCAGGCGCGCGCGGTCTCGACGGTGCGGCGCGCGGACTGGTCGGAGCCGCTCGCCTGAGCGGTCGCCTGCGGGTTCGCGCCGGCCGACGTCGAGACGGCGGCGACGAGTTCGTCCTCGCCCAGCGCGCTCGCCCGGAACCCGGCGCCGGTCAGCCGGCTCGCCAGCTGGTCCACCGCCCGCAACAGGCAGCGCTGGGTGCCCTCCAGGCCGCCGCCGCGCGCTTCGATCGCCTCCCGGCACAGCTCCGGGTCGAGCTTGAGCGCGACCCAGGTCAGCCGCACCGCGGGGGTGCCGGTCTGCGCCTGGAGCGGTGCGTAACTGCGAGCCGCGACCGCCTGCTCGGGCAGGTGCGGCGCGGGCGCCGGCTGAGTGTGCTGCACGACCTGCACGGACTCCAGCCGTACGTCGTCCACCTCCAGCGCGTCGTTCAGCAGCCCGAGGGGCAGCGGGCGCTCGGTACGGGCCGCCCGCAGCGGGGCGTCCGGACCCTGGATACGGAGCACGGCGGTCAGGAAGGTGCCGTCGCCGATCATGCCGATGGAGCGCCGCTCGCCGGTGGAGTCGGTGATGAAGGCGTACGTCCGCAGCGCCGGGTCGCACTCGACGACGGGAGCCAGCGCCGGGTCCGTGTCCGCCGGGATCGGCTGAGCGCCCCTGCGGGCCCGCCGGCGCAGCGCGAGGGCGGTGGTCAGCCACTCCGTCACGGCGCGCTGCCTGCGCCGGGTCACGGCGAGCAGGACGAGGGCGACGGCGACGCAGGCGGCCGGAATGAGCAGCAGCGGATCGACGGCGTAGGCGACGAGCAGGAGCGCGGCGGCGATCTCCAGCAGGACGAGTTGTTGCAATTGGAAAGGGCCGAAACTGCCGGGCTGGGACTGTCGGCGAAGGACGGCTGTGTCCCCCGGGTGCGTCGCGGAAGTCATCCCCGGCAAGCCCCCTTAAGTCGGAAATGGGCCGCTGATACGGGCTTGTTCATGGAGCGATCACCGTACCCGACCGGCGGGCGCCGATCCCCAACCGGCATAGTAGGGGGCCCGTCCGACAGTAGGACCACGGGCAGCACTTGATCACTCGGCCCGACCCACTGGGGAGACGTTCGGAGCATGGCATCACGGCGGGATGAGCTCAACGCCTATACCTTCGCGAAGAAGCGGACCATTGCTGCGTTTCTGCAGCCGTCACCGGTGAGCACGGACGAGGGCGCGCCGCGCCCGCTGCGCGCCGTGCTGCCGAGCCTGGTGGTCGGCGCACTCGTGGCGGCCGGGTTCGGCGCGTTTGGGATGTTCAAACCCCAGGCCCCGGCAGGCTGGTCCAAGGCGAAGGCGCACGTCATCGTGGGCAGCGATTCGACGACGCGGTACGTCGTTCTGAAGACGAACGGGAAGAACCAACTTCACCCGGTGCTCAACTTCGCATCCGCCAAGCTCCTGCTGGACCCGGACAAGGCGGAGGTGATCAAGGTGTCCGAGAAGGAGCTGGACAGCGGCAAGGTGCCGCGCGGCTCGACCCTCGGCATCCCGTACGCCCCTGACCGGGTGCCCGATCCCGAAGAGGCCGGCAAGAAGAAGCTGTGGGCGGTCTGCGAACAGCCGGGCGGCGGGGGGAAGATCGTGCAGAAGGGCGTCTTCCTGTTCGCCGACCGCGAGACGAAGCGGATCGAGAACGAGCACCGGCTGAGCGGCGCCCAGGCCCTCTACGTCGAGGGTCCCGACGGGGCGCGCTACCTCGTGGACCCGGGCGGCACCGCTCACCCCATCGGCTCCACCAAGGGCGAGAAGCGCTCCGCGCAGGACCTGGTGCTGCTGCGCTCGCTCTTCGAGGAGGGCGCCCAGCCCCAGCGGGTCACCGGGGACTGGCTCGGCACGCTGCACAAGGGGACGCCGATCACCTTCCCGCGGCTGCCCGCGCCCATCGGCGGCAAGGCCGGCGTGGACACCCTGCCGGACCGGCTCGACAAGGTCGGCACCGTGCTGAAGGCCAACGCCGGCTCGAAGATGCACAGTTACGTGGTCCTGCCGGGCAAGGTCGCGGCCGTCTCCGAACTCGTCGCGCGTCTGCTGCTGAACAGCCCGGACGCGGGGACGCTGCGGCAGAACGGCAGCGCGGAGCAGGTCGGCACTCAGGCCATCGGTCCCGGCCTGGACACCTTCTACGGCGGGTCCGGCTGGCCGCAGAGCGTCCCGTCCCAGGCCAACGCGGCTTCCTCCAAAGCTTCTTCGGCCCCCTCGTCGTCGTCCCCCGCCGCGGCTTCGGCGGACACTGTCTGCAGCGTCCTGCACGGTCTGGGCGCGAAGAACACCCCGCGGCTGACGACCTGGGCGGGCCCCGACTACCCGGCCCAGATGGTCGACGGAGCCACCAGCGCATACGTCACTCCCGGCACCGGAATGCTCTACCGGGACTTCCACGGAGTGTCGACCAAGACAGGCTCGCTCTTCCTGGTGACGGACACCGGACTGCGCTACGCCGTGCAGACGAACGGCGACAGCAGCGCGAAGAAGTCGGGGATCGGCTCGAACGGCAAGCGGCAGAAGCCCGGGGAGCAGGCCCAGAACCTCAACGACGCGCAGATCAGGCTCGGCTACAAGGACATCGACCCGGTGCCGGTACCGGACAACTGGTCCGCCTTCCTGCCCAAGGGCCCCAAGCTCGACGTCAGCAGCGCCTTGCAATCGCAGAGTTCGTGAGCGGCGGCACCGGAAGACAACAGAAGCCGCCGGCACCGGAGCCGCCGGAGCCACCGGAGCCACCAGCCACCGGAGACAACAGAAGCGGGGAACGCGACCATGCGGGGGACGATGCGGGCGGCGAAGCGTGCCAGAAATGCCGCCCTGCTAGGAGCGACCGCGCTGCTCACCGGGCTCACCGGAGTCTCGGGGCTCGCGGCAGCGCCCGCAGCCGGCGCACAGGACCAGGACGCGCGCCCCGTGCCGGACGGCAGCGGAGAGTGCACGTACCCGACGAAGCAGCAGATCAAGCCGGTGCCGTGGTCCCTGCAACGGCTGGTGTTCGACGAACTCTGGCAGGACACCCGGGGCAAGGGCGTGCGCGTCGCCGTCATCGACACCGGCGTGGACGACAGCAACCCGCAGCTGACGGGAGCCGTCGACAAGCGGGCCGGCGCGGACTACATAGCCAAGGGCAAACGCGGCGACGGCACCGCTGACGCGGTCGGCCACGGCACCAAGGTCGCCGGCATCATCGCCGCCCGTCCGCGGCCGGGCACCGGCTTCGTGGGCCTCGCACCCGAATCGACGATCATCTCGATCCGGCAGAACGACGAGAAGGGCACCGGCACCGCGCTGACCCTGGCCAAGGCCATCCGCCACGCCATCGACGCGAAGGCGCGCGTCATCAACATCTCGCAGGACACCGCGAAGCCGCTGAGCTACGACTCGGACCTGGGCAAAGCGGTCCGCGAAGCGCTGGCGAAGAACATCGTCGTGGTCGCCTCGGCGGGCAACGACGGCCTCCAGGGCAAGGTCAAGCTGACCTACCCGGCCGCGTACCCGGGCGTCCTCGCGGTGGCCGCCTCGGACCGCAACAACGAGCGCGCGCCGTTCTCCCAGACAGGCGACTTCGTCGGCATCGCGGCCCCCGGCGTCGACATGGTCTCGACCGTGCCCAAGGGCGGCCAGTGCGTCGACAACGGCACCAGCTTCTCCGCCCCGTTCGTGGCCGGAGTCGCGGCCTTGATCCGTGCCAAGCACCATGACTGGACCCAGGCTCAGGTCGTGGCACAGATCGAGCAGACGGCGGAGCGCAGCATCAACGCCAACGACCGCTTCGTCGGCTGGGGCGTGGTCGACCCGGTCCGCGCCCTCACCGACGACGCCCGCCCGCTGACCGAGGCGGTCCCGGACCACGACCTCTCCGCAGGCCCCGCGGCCCCCGAACCAGCCGCCCTCACCCTCGGCGAAACCCCCCAGGAACGCACCGAGCGCCTGGCCACATACACCCTGGGCGCCGCAGGCCTCCTGGTCGCGGTCACCGCGGGCAGCGCGATCGTCCTCCGCGACCGCAAGCGCCGCCGCCCCGCAGCCCAGTAGGAAGCGTCGACCATCAGATGACCCACCCCCCACACTCCTCACAGCCGCCGTCACAGCCCCCACAGCCGCCCCGCGCCCCGCTGCCGCCGGAACAGCCGCAGCAGCCCACACCGCACCAGCAGCAACCGCACCCTTCGCAGCAGCCGCTGCCCCCGCAGATGTGGCACACGAACCCGACGGGCAGCCCCGCCAGCGGACCGGCCGCCCCCGGCAACTTCGGGCCGCCCCCGGAGTACGACTCGTACGCCCCGACCCAGCCGGCCTCCCCGGCAGCCGGCCCGCCGAACGCCGCCAAACCACGCCGAGCCGGCCGCACAGCCCTCATCGGCGTACTCGCCTTGGTTCTCCTGGCCGGCCTCGGCGGCGCCGGCTGGGCGCTCTGGCCGAACGACGGCCCGAAGGCCGGAACCCAGGCGGACACCAAGCCGCACAGCGTGAAGGCGAAACTCGACTGGCTGGTGCCCGCTCTGACGGACGACGACGACCGCAACACCGTGGCCCGCCGTACCTGGTTCGCATACGGCAATGTGGTGCACACCTCGAAGAGCGCCGTCACCGCATACGCGCAAAGCAGCGGAAAGAAACGCTGGAGCATCCCCCTGTCCGGCAAACTGTGCGGCGCGGCGCCGCGCGCGTACGGCGACATGACAGCCGTGGTCTACAGCGACGGCACCGAGTGCAGCCAGCTGATGGCAGTGGACCTCAAGAGCGGCAAGAAGAAGTGGGACCGCACCCTCGCCCCGGACAGCACGGGAGCCGTGGACTACACCGACCCCAACATCATGATGCGTAAGTCGGTGGTCTACGTGACCTCGATGGTCGGCACCGCCGTCTACTCCATCGGCCGTGGCGAGCTGGAGGAACGCCCGACCGGCAACGGGAACTACGAGTGCGTCGGAGCAGGAAGCGCCGGAGACGGCCCGTACATCCTCGATGTCGTGGACTGCCAGCTCGGCAAGCGGGGGTTCGTGAGTGGCTTCGACCCGAAGACGGGGAACGAGAAGTGGACTTGGAAGATTCCGGAAGGAGTCAAACTCTTCGGCATCCTCTCGGTGAATCCCGCGGTCGTCCTGGTGGGCGCCGGGGACATCATCAATCCAACCGATGTCATCAGTATCGACGACCGTGGGCGGACACGGGCCAGGACCTCCCTCTCATCGGGACCGTACGCGGTGGGCTGCAAAGTGCCGCTGGACTCGTGTGGTGGATTCGTCATCCACAAGGACACGCTGTATGTGTCGACGCGCGGGAAGGACACCGGTAGTGGCACCGCGACGAATCGCATCGCCGCAATCGACCTGGCATCCGGCAAACCCCGCTGGACCGCCGCAGCCGTCAATGGGCGGGTCGGTACCCCCGTGGCCATGCACGACGGTGAACTGCTCACCTATCAGCCACCCCAGGGCGGCGAGGGCGGCAGATTGGTCACCTTCGCCCCGGCCGACGGCCGCTCATCGGTGTTCTCCAAGCTGCCCGCGGAGAGCAGCGCTGATGAGTCGAACACGGGGGGCAAGACCTACTACCACGGAGGCCGCTTCTTCCTCGTCTCGGACTCGGATGAGTCGTCAAGGCGGCGGCTGATTCTGGCCTTCAGCTGACGGCCGCCCGAAGTCAGCCGGGCTTGGTGCGGACACCGCACGGGCGCCTCGTATCGAGAACAGACCGAGAGCACAGGGAGTTCGACCGGTGTCACAGCCGCCCCAGTACGGACAGCCGTATCCGGTTCAGCCTCCGGCTGCCCCCCAGCCGACACCAGGACCCGCCGCGAGCGCCCCCGGCCCGGCCGGGCCCGCGACCGGCGGCCGGGGCCCGCGTCGCGGACGTAAGCCGTTGATCGTGGCGGTGATGGTGGCGCTGCTGCTGGCCGGTGTCGGCGGCGCGTATGTCGCCCTCGGCGGCGGAGACGACAGCGGCTCCGACACCTCGGGGGGTCGTGCCTCGACCCCAGGTGGCATCGCTTGGCGAGCGCAGCCGCGTACAGAGCCCTCGAAGGGCTCGAACGTCGCCCCCGGTACCTGGTTCACCGAGAAGCTGGTCGTCAAGGCAGAACCGGACATGGTGACTGCCTACGACATCAAGACCGGCAAGAAGGCGTGGGCCTTCATTCTCGACGGCCCGCTGTGCGCCGCGTCCGGGGAATCCGAGGGGGACCGCGCCCTGATCGCGTACGAGTTGGGCGATCACACCTGCCACGGACTGACTGTCATCAACCTCCGTGAGGGTAGCCGCGATTGGCGCAACATGTTCGTGGACTTCACGGAGCCCGGTACCCAGCTCACCCCCGGAAAGTGGAAAACGCCGCCCGCGCTCGCGGTCAGCGGCGGATACGGGCTCGTCAGCTGGTCCGGCGGGGAACGGGTGGTGGACCTCGACAATGGCGACATGGTGCTGAAGACGAAGCGCAAGAGCTGCGGCGGTGTACGGGCGGCCGGGGGCGCCCAGTTTCTGGTCGCCTCGGACTGCCAGTCCCGTTCCACGGTACGCGCGCTGGACCCGGAGGACTGGAAACATCCCAAGTGGACCTGGCGCGCGCCGAAGAACTCGTACCTGCACGAGATCGTGTCGACGACACCGACGGTTCTGGCGACGGGGGACAACTCCACCCGGCCCACCGAACTCACCGTTCTGAGTGAGACCAACGGCATCGAGAGGTCACGCGTCCGGATCGACGAGGAGGTGGAACTGACCGGTTGCGGGGGGCCGGGACCGAGCTGCGTAGGAGTTCTCATCTCCGGCGACGCCGCGTACGTCCAGGGCAGGGGGATGACCTCTGCCTACGACCTCGCGACCGGTCGGCGCCAATGGGCGAACAAGGCCGACGCCGACCGCCAGGGCGTTCCGGTGAGCATCGACGGCGACGAACTCGTGACATACAGCACCGGCACCATCGACCGGCCTGGCCAGTTGCGCTACGTCAACACGACGACCGGAAAGACCGAACGGACCGTCAGCCACAGCAAGTCGAGTCGCAGGGCCGAGTGGGACCTCTGGGACAGCCGTGGTGCGGTGCCGTACCTGAAGGGGAAGCGTCTCTTGCTGGTACAGCGGGGTGTGATCGAATCGGTGGATACCGACGTGATCCTCGCCATTGAGGAGCAATAGCCGCATTCCGGACCGGACCGGCGGTGGGTACTCAGCAGGGGTACTCAGTCGTAGTGAGTCGTATCTCCCTTGTGCGCTTCGCTGTTGGGACTGTCGTATGGGGTGCATAGAGTGACGGGTGACGTCGCAAGTGCAACACGGGGGATAGGTCATGGTCATGCCGAGCAAAGATGCCAAGCATCTTGCGCGCGAAGCCGAGTCCCTGAAGACGTTCAAGGGGCGCGTCGACACCATGCTCGCCGAGTTGGAGGGCTCCAAGGCGTCGCACGGCAACATCGGTCACCAGAAGGTCTCCAGGGCCTCCTACGGCAGTGGTTTCGCCGAGGCCGATGACCTCGCGGCCCTCTACGAGAAGGTCCACGCCCAGCTGGAAACCCTCTCGAAGACCTTCGGCGACCAGATCGAGGCGATGGGCATCGCCGTGCAGATGGCGGACAAGGGCTACACCGGCGCCGACGAGGAGCAGGCGGAGCGCCTGCGCGCCATCCAGCGCCGGACACGCAAGCACTACGAGCCGCCGCTAAAGCCCGCCGAACACGCCCCCGGGACCGCACAGCCGACCCCGGGTACCAGCGCGTCGACCGGTGACAACGACTTCTGAAGTGAAGCCGAGTGACCACACATGATGAGCAACGGGGGGTAGCGCATGGGCCAGGGGAACGGTGTGACGGCGGGCAAGAAGAACGTCACCGCGTGCTACACGGCACAGAGCAATTTCGAGAACGAGTCGCTCGAGCGCCTGCGCGCGATGGTCGCCAACGGCGACCCCAGTGATCTGACCAGCACGGGCAACGCGCTCACGGACGCGGCGAGCAAGATCAAGTCCATCGCCGACGACCTCAGGGGCCACGTGGACCGGGTGGCCTGGAGCGGCGAGGGCGCCGACGCGTTCCGCGAGTGGGGACACGAGCTCTCCAAGGAGAGCATCAAGCTCTCCAGCTACACGGCCACGGCCGGGGACCACATGCTCGCGGCGGGCCAAGCGCTGTCCGAGGCCCAAAAAGCCATCAAGCCCCCGAGCCCGCTGCTCACCCCGGCCACGCCCAAGAAGACCGAAGCGGGGCGACTGCTGGTCGAGGAGCCGATGCGGCAGGAAGCCATCACACAGATGAACCGGCTCGCCTCGTACTACGTGACGTCGAAGGAGACGATCGCGCAGCAGGAGGAGCCGAACTTCCGGCCGTTGCCGTCGGGCGACGATCAACGTTTCGTTGATGAGCGCAGATACGGCTCATCGGGTAGCAGCACCAGGGAATCGGTCACAGGAGCCAGAGCATACGAGCCGTCAGCCTCCGGGGCGGGGAACGGCGGCTCGGGCACGTACACCGCACCGCACACTGCGAACGCAGCGCATGCCGTGAGTGCACCGCACCACGCGAGTGCTTCCCCTGCGGGAATCGACAGGACAACCAGCACGGGGATCGACTCCACTGCCCCGCCTGCCCTGCCGGACTCGGCAACACACGCCGTGTCTGCGTCTCCAGGGAGTGCACCCACCACTCACCAGGGTTCGTCGGTGACGCCCCCCGTTCCCTTCAGCCCCATGGGTAGTCAGGGTGCCGTGCGGTCAGGGCTGCCCACGGGGTCACGTACTGGGGCGGGTGGTCCTGCGCGCAGTGCCGCCGTCGGTCGGCCAGGGGGCTTGGCAGGCCCATCCCGCGGCAGGATGGGCGACGGGGTCATCGGAGGCACTCCGAACCGCAGTGGGGCCTCGACGAGTGCTCCTCGTCCGCCCTATGGGACAGCAGTCGGAGAAGAGCGTGGGCCGATGACCCGTGGTCCGATGGGAACCGGCGGCCATGCGGGTGGCATCGGTGGTGGTACGTCCGGGGGCGGACAGGGCGCCATGGGGCGGCGTCTGGCGTCCGAGCCCGGCGGGACCATCGGCGGGGCTCGGGCAACTGGAGCACGCGGTGGCGAATTCACCCCCGGCGGCTCGGGTTTGGTGCGCGGCAATCAAGGAGCCGGGATGGCACCCAGGAATGCTGCGCCTGCGGCCAGAGGAAATAGGGGTGCCTCCGCAGCGCGACCGGATTTCCTCTCGGAAGACGAGGAAACATGGACCGCAGGGCGTCGCAATGTCGTGCCTCCGGTCATCGAATAGCCCTGACCAAGAGTCATACGAGCGAGAAGGCGGAGCCGCACCGTGCACATGGCCTCACGTGGGATACGCCGCCGGGCGATGCCGCTGTTCGCAGCTCTCGGCGCTTGGGGGCTCTGCCTCGGAGTGCTGGCACCTGGGGCAGCGGCCGAGGACATGCGATCTCACCAGTGGTACCTGGACAGGATGCACGCAGCTCGGATGTGGAAGGTCAGTACGGGCAAGGGCATCAAGGTCGCTGTCCTTGATTCTGGCGTTGACGGATCGGTACCTGAGCTCCGGGGTCAGGTACTGCCTGGGCGTGACTTCACCGAAGCCAAGAGCGGCGCTCCCCAGGACCGCGAAGGGCACGGAACCGATATAGCCCTTCTGATCGCAGGCAGAGGTACAGGGGGCGGTGTATGGGGCCTTGCGCGTGGGGCAAAAATCCTTCCATTGAAAGTCTTGAGCCCGAAAGCGCTCGGAACCAGGGCGATGAATAGGGCCATCCGTTCTGCGGCGGACAGCGGAGCCCAAGTGATCAACATCTCGGCGGGAAGGGCGGCGGACGAGCTCGGCCGGGCTGGACTGCAACCGGCGGTGGACTATGCGAACCGGAAGGGCAGCTTGATTTTTGCCAGTACCGGCAATGACGGTGACAGCACCAACGAGGTGATATATCCAGCGGCTCTCCCTGGGGTCGTTGGTATCGGTGGCGTTGACGAGAAGTTGTCCGTTGCGAAGACCTCGACTCACGGGCCTCAGGTCGCGCTGACGGCTCCGGGGACAGAGATCCCGGGGCTGTGCCTGGAGGGTGGGGGATATTGTGCGCTGGAAGGGACAAGCGGCGCCACAGCCATCGCTTCCGCCTCCGCCGCGTTGATCTGGTCCGCGCACCCGGACTGGACCAACAATCAGGTCCTGCGCGTCATGATCCAGACCGCTGTCAGGCCGGCCGACGGCAAGGTCCCCAGCGAATTCCTCGGCTACGGCGTAGTCAACCCGGGCAAGGTTCTTCTCGACAAGGCGGGAAAGCCCGGCCCGGCGGACGTGAACCCTCTTCATGCCGCACCGGCTTCGAAACCACCTTCACCCTCCACCCCCACGAAGAAGAAACCCTCCTCGCCGGCCTCTGCCCAACAGGCAGTGGCCGAGCCCGAGAACCGTGTAAGCGGCACGACGCTTTGGGTGGGAATCGGCCTGGGGGTGCTAGCCGTTAGCGCGGGTGCGGCGTACTTCCTCGCTCGCCGACGATCGGCCTAACTGGATCGGGATATACCCCTGTTGGGACTGATGGCTGTGACAGCTAGGGTGAGGAGCAAGCAGGACGCATCCAGTTGGGATGCGAATCGTCGTGGTGGGACGCGAGCCGCATGACTTCGCGAACCCGCCGAAATCTCATGGGGGATGGCGCAACATGGCCAAGCAGAAAATCGACTACGCGTTCATCAAGAGCCTCGAGGGCGAGATTGAGACCACGGCCGCGTCGATGACCAAGCAGGTAGGCAACCTGGCGACCGTCATCGAGCAACTGGCCAAGGACTGGACAGGCCTTGGCGGAGCCGCCTTCCGGAAGGCGCAGACTGATCTGAACGAAGATCATGACGTGCTGCGCAGGCTTCTCGACGGAATTCGGGAAGCCGTGCACAACACCAAGGTCGGCAGCGAGTCCAACGATGAGGAGGCGCGCCAGAGCATGCGGAACATCGATACCAACGGCTCGTCAGCCCCCGGTGGGCAGATCCCGGTCAGCAAGATCAGCGATTACTAGTGATCTGTCTGTAAAGGCATATCTCAGTATTGTTGGTCCGGTACTTTCCAGACTTATTCGCTCCAGGGGGAAAAATGTCGGACGACTCCGGCCTTGGCGTTCACTACGAATCGCTCGATAACGCGGCCAGGGCTATCAAAGAGGCAGCAAATGCTCTCGATAGGGATCTTGATAACCTGATGGCGAAGATCAGCCAGGTTGCTGCAACGTGGGAAGGTGAGGCGCAGCACGCTTTTTTGGATACGCATAAGGTGTGGAAGGCCAAAACCGACCACATGCAGCATGTCCTCAGCAAGGTTGCTGAAAGCGTCAGCAATGCGAACGGCAGCTACCGCGCCTCGGATGTTAAGGCGTCGAAGGGCTTCACCGCCGGCTACTGAGCCCGGAGAGCCCCACAGAAGGGGCGGGTGTGTCCGACGGGCGCCCGCCCCTTCTGCGTGTTCCGCGCGTTCCGTTACTTCAGATCGAACTCGCCGTCACGGGCCCCAAGGACAAACGCTCGCCACTCGCCCTCGGTATAGCGCAGCACCGTCTCCGGATGAGCGGACGACCGCATCGCTACCGCACCACCGGGCAGATACGCGATCTCGACCCGTTCCTCAGCGCTGCCGCCGGGTGCACTGAGCCACTCGACATCGGAGATGTCGAGCGCGTACAGCTCTGCCTTCTCACGGGTATCGGCCATCAGTCCAGGGTCCTCTCGGATGGTACGAAGGTGAACTCGCCCCCACTCATGCTGTGGGGGAGCTGAGCTGCGAAGGTCCTGAGCAGCGTCTGAGAGCAGGATACTCCGGCCAACGAGGCGAAGCCTGCCCTGGGTTGGCTGAGAGTGCTCGCGATGTGTGTGTACGGCAGCGCGACAGAAGGCCTATTCAGTACAGCCCGATCGCGAGCCAATACCACCGACACGGCGCCCGCCGCCCCGCCTACCTCCGCGACTGGCCCGGCCCACCCCGCTGCAAGCTCAACTACTTGATCTCGGGCTGTAATGCTGGAGCCGGTCGGCGAACTGCTCGGTGCCTTCCGCTCTGGGAACGGCTGACGCGCTGGCGGTGTGCCGCCCCAAGTGGCTGGGCCACAGCTCGGACACGCATTCGCTACGCGATCAGTGCGAGAGAGGCTGAGGAGCCCCCTTCGCCAGTTGTGAATTCTGGCACCCTAGTTCACCGGACACCTTGCTCGCGGAGGAATTGAGCAGCAGAATTTGATTCGCCGCGACCTCCTTCGGCGGAACATTGATCTTGTTTGTCCGCTCGAGAGTCCCATTGATAATGAAACTCTTGGAGGAGTCCTTGAGTTTGCACTGAAAATAAATCGATGCCAAGCGGTCTGACACCAGCGCAGTTTTTCCACTGCGGTAGTAAGTGAAATGCTTCTTGTCTTCCGCGTCTGAATCATCGACTGCCAAAGCCTCACGGAAGGTGATCTCCAGAATGTGGGCTTCATTTGTAGCCGACTTTAGCTTGCAGTACGGCGTGCCCAACAGCTCCGCTCCTTCCACCACTCCATCTGCTGAGCGCAATGCCTTGAGCACTCCGGAAGGATCGGAACCGTCATCTTTCAGACGACCGTCACCAGCGATCTCCTTCAGGGCAGAAGCGGACTCACCGCTCGCCGCGAAAGACTGGCAAACTTCTCCGACCCCACGCCCAGGAGGCTTTTCCTTGTCTTCGCTACCGGCACATGAAGCGGTGAGCGCCACGAGAGCGACGGACAGCGAGAGAGCCTTTAGCGGAATGCGCATCATTTCTTTGCCTTACAGGGGTCGGGGAGCGGAACCTCGAGCGCATGCAGACGACTGTCCAAGACGTATTTGGTCAGATCCTCGTGTATGTAATTCCGATCGTCAACTTGCGAACCGAGGAACGTTTCCATGACACCGCCAGTTGCTTCGCCTGCGAGCGGAATCATCACGCAGGCAGCCCCACCTGTGGCTGCTGCAACCCCACTCCGATGACGACGCCGGCGCTGAAGACGCTGGTGGTGTGAAGCGTTTGCGCAACAGACAAACTTGCGCGTCCGGTCGCTTCGAGCCCCGGCCGCACTCGGCCATCGCCTCATCGACCGGGGCACCGATGCCGCCAGCACACCCAGCGAGAATCCACTCCGGCAGCGGCCCATACTTTGCATTTCTGCTGAGTCGCAGTCAGCAACCTAGACGAGGTCCCGAACGAACTTCCACGCCACACCCCCCCAAACCAGCATGATCAAATTCAGCTAAGTGGCATTGGGGGGAACGGTGGGAATGTCGGGCTCATTCTTGCAGTCGAGCCCATCCGTGATGACTTTGGTGGAGTGCAGGAGCCGGGTGAAGTGGACTCGGGCATTCGTATCGCCAGTCAGCGTGTCAATCAATTCCCCCTCGAGGGGAACTTCATTCTCCTGCTTGGCAGGGGCACCTGAAATTCTACACACGACGTACACGCGGTAGTAGGCAGACTTATCGGACTCTACGCCGTGGACGAGTTTCACGTCAGAGTTGATCTGTGTCAATGTCGGCGTGTCGCCAAACACTGTTTTGGCACCGAAGGGGGAATCGAAAGGAAACAGCGAGGGGCCGTAGGTGATCGATAGTTGCGTATTTTGGTCATGAATGTCTGTCCGGACTCTGCATGCGTCGGATTCTGTGAACATTGGAATCCCGGTGCTGGCTGGATCCCAGTGCTCGATTTGCTTGCGAAACTGCGAACGTGCTTCTGTCGGATCGTCGGTGCTTTTGAAACGCGGCACATCCGGCTTTGAGCGCTCCGTGAGCCACTCCAGGCCGGATGTGCCCAGAAGTTCTTTGCAGATCCAGTCGTCGGCCTTGTCGGATTTTTCATCGGCATCTTTGGTGTTCTCTGAACATGCGCCGGTGCCGAGAATCAGCATGATCGCGGCGACCACGGTCGAGACCCGCTTCATCCTTACCGTCCTCGCACGTCATCGGTGTCAGAATATTCTCCACCCGCCGAGTATTCTCCACGTGCGGTTCTCACCATTTCACGCACCTCGTTAGCATTCATGTGATGTGCCTCTGCGTAATTTAGGAGCGGAATCATTGCAGTAGGTCGCGTCCAGGTAGACGTAGGGGAAGACGGTGTGGTCCAGCGGTGCTACGGCAGTTGTAGGTCGGAGCAGCCATGCTGTTGTGTGGAGTGCTTGGCGAATGCTTTGAGTGCGGACAGCTCGAATTTGTGGGAGCGCTTCTTCACCGGGGTTTCCTCACGGGCCGTGTCGTATACCTGCCAGAGTGTGAAGAGGGCGCGCTCGGTGGATCCGGGGCACCGAGCTGTTGCCCAGGCATAGTTGCGTTTTTCCGGGAAGCCGGACTTTCCATGGACATTTGAAGGACCACCGGCTTCCCGAAAGATCTTGGCGTAGGCCCCGTATGTTGCGGAGAGCCCGTATCCGGGCTCTCCATCCGGGGTGGTCAAGAAGCAGTCGGTCAGGGGAGCGTTCTTCTGAGATGGGGACTCCATGCCCTTTGGCACGCCGGCCTTTGCCGCGGCGGAGGCCAGGGGGCGGAGAGGAGCACAGGTTCCGTCTGTGTTGGCAAGAGGCTGAGCCGATTTGGCAATCACCCGACTGCCATCGAGGTTGAGCGGGTCAGTTGGGGCTTCCTTGATGGCCTTTCCCTCTGACGCCTCACAGCCGAATTTGTCTGCGGCGTGCATCGCAGTTTCCGTGGTGAATCTAACGAAAGCGGCGCGAATACGGCTCTGCCCGAGGCGGTGGCTCGGAAATAGGCTGGTGACGAGGTGGGGGCTCGAAAGTCGACTGTCGACCAGAAGGCTCTCATTTTTGCGGTTGCGACACGGCAGTGCAACCGTGGCTTGAGGTTCGTTAAATGAGATCGCCCCAGGCCAATCGCCTCCCAATGGGGAGGACCTGCCGATTAGCCCCAACATGTCGGCGCGGCCGACGAGGCCCGAGTCGCGGTCGGCGTCAGAGCCCCATCGCACATCGAGCCGGAGCGTAGATGAATTATTACCTGACGTCGTGATGGCACATCTTGTGAGGCTCCCGGTGCGGTCCTCATAGAAGTTACCTGCGTGGGCACGTTTACTGCTGAGTGCTTCTTGGAGGCTGGGCTGGTCCAACGTCCCCTGGCAGGCACTGTCCAGCGACACCTTGTCGCGCCAACTGTCATAAGCGCCGGAGAAATAGAATATTCCGCCACCGAGAACGAGTACAGCAAGGCAGCAGGTGAAGATGTTCCTCAAGAGGTCGCGACGGTTCTTAACTTTCATGGAGTGGTTCAGTCCCGTTCAGGAAGTTTCAGCCTGGCAGCTTGTCAGCGGTCTGATATCAGGTAATCCAGAGCTGTGTCGCGTCCCTCCTTATGTTTGGTCTGGCCGTCACTTATGAGGTATTCCGTGAAGTCGCTGTCTGCCTTGTGTCCGTTGCTCCTGGCCCACTCCACGATCATGGCATCGGATTCTCGCTGACCAGCGTCGAACTGATCTGAATTTTTCTCGGTCGCCTCCTGGGTGGCCTCGGCCACACGATCCTTTGTCGCCTCGTACGACGAGAAATCAAGGATTCTGTTTGCGATGTCTCCAGTTGCGATGTATTTGGTTGGAACAAAGTTCAGCGCTGCACCGGGTACCGCGGTAACGGCATGGTTGAAGTCATTCGTCCACTGGATTTTGTCGAATCTTTCATCGAAGACGATATCCGCACGTACGCCGTCGAATGCCCCGAGGGCTGCGGTTGTCTCCCGGATACGGTTGTGCGTGCTGTAACTGTCGGCGTCATCCGGCATGCCGGCGAAGACATCCTGGGAGTACTGCTTTTCAGCACGGTACATCTGAGCGAAGGCTTCCGGGTCGTCGGCGACTCCACGCATGACCTTCACTAGTTGTTCCTTGGGGACGGCCATATTTACGCTTCCGTCCTCTTCCCAGACTTTGTCCGTAATATTCCCGTACTTGGAATTGTGCAATCCGAGGGTCTCATGCGTATCCGGCGTGTAGTCCGTCAACATGTTCGAAATCGGTTTCTGAAGGTTATCCGGGAGCTTCTCCGCATTACCCGAAGAGTCCAACGAATTGATAGTCTGGTTCATAACCCTTGCCTGCTCCATGCTGTGCCCGCCCAACGCATGCTCTGAGCCCGGCACATGACCGGTTGCAGCAGATTCGAGGGCTGCCCCGAACCCGTGACGAACATCGCCATCCGAAGCATCGCCAACAGTGATCGCGGTGTTCCCGGTCCAGTTGGAAGTGTCGACGTGCTCCCACTCCCGCTCGGCCAGCAGGTAATCGAGGTTCCAAGGCCCGGGCAGTTGAAGTCGGTCGGGGGCGAGCGGTTTTCGGATCGGATCGCTCTCGGTGTGTTGACGCGTGCGTTTCCGCCTGAGTTGGTGGATGAGGTGGTGGCGGAGTGCGGGCGGGTCGAGAAGCGTCAACGGCAGTTGCCCGCAAGGGTGGTGGTGTTTTTCGTTCTCGCGATGTGTTTGTTCTCGGGGCAGGGGTACGAGGAGGTCGCGCGGCTGCTCACGCAGGGTTTGGAGCGTGAGCGCCGGTGGGCGAAGGGGTGGCATCGACGACGGCTCCTACCATGTCAGCCATTGCCGCACATCAGACCATTCAACTCGAACGTGACCCAGCACACAGCGAGTTCCGCAAACTCGTCGGGTCCCGGAAGTGACTCGGGTCGCGGGGCGCCGGACGTCAGCCGATGACCGGGGGGGCTTCGGGGAGGCTCGGCGCCTCGCAGAATTCCACTCGCGGGGCCACGAACCGAGCGGTTTCGGCCGCCAGCGCGGCGACCTGTTCCACGGTTCCGGGAAGGTCCTTGAGCCTCTTGTCCCCGTACCCGCCCACACCCGTCGTTATCTCCAGCAAGATGTCACGGTTCTTGCTACCGCGGCAGCTCACGAAGAGCGAGACAGCACTGCCATCGACGAATCCCTTGGTATCGCCCCATGCGACAGGGGCGTTGCCGGGGCGCGCGGCGTCACGCTCGACGTCTTCCGGACCGTAACCGTCAGGATCCAGCACCGGGAAGTACGCGATACTGATGTGCTTTCCACCTCCATCCAGGGAGCACTTCCACACCGACGACACCGATTCGGGGGAGGCGAATCCGTACAGCTTCTCTTCGAAAGCCTTTCCCCGCTCGGGCAGCAATTCCTGCACCGTGCCGCCGGGCAGGGCGTTGTCGCACACACGGTCCGGCACGGCGACCGCCAAGTCCTGGGACAGCGCGAACTTCCAGACACCCAGCCCGGCCAGTACGGCGACCCCCAGACAAACGGGCACGATGATCTTCTTGCGCCTGCTGCCCCGCTCCGGAGCTGAGGCATTCTCTCGCACGGGGCTTTCGCTGCTGCTCACTGCCGTCCCTGACCGTAGCTGTCCTTCGACTGTTCAGATGCGCTGCCGGCCATGGCCTTAGCCTGGGCATCGGGGACCCCCGCCTCGGTGGCCGCCGTATAGGTCGCGTCGTACACCGCGGCGGTCGATCCCGATCGCTGGGTCGCCAGGAACTCGTCCCGTTCCATCTGGGCTTCGCCGCTGGAGTCCCGGGTGTAGTTCTCCACGACCGCCGCGCGGATGTCGCCGATCACCCAGCCGGCGGCACCGCCCACGACGGGGAACCGTGCGAGCCCTGTATCGATGGCACGACCCGCCCACTTGTCCGCGGTCACCACGCCCTCGTTGAATTCCGCATCGGCAGCGATCTTGTCGTCATAGACGGCCTGAGTGCGCGATTCGGCCATGATTCCGGTAATTTCCGCACCCGGCGCCACCCGAACGTCGACCGCTTCCGACAGGACATTCCCGAGTTTGTCCTGGTCGTGAAACGCATCGTTGATGAGCTCGGTGGTGACGGCCTGCTGAGAGGTGAGGATCGCACCGTACGCATCGGGATCCTTCCCCACGGCCCCCAGGAAATTCGCCAGCGTATTGCTATGGGCGAGATCCGCGAGATCCGCATTGCTGCCGTATGTCGCGATCTCCCCCCTGCCCTGTATCCCGTCCTGGACATCGCGCATGTACTCCGCAGTGATGTTCCCGAGGCTGCTGTTCAGGGGGGATTCGTCCAGCCGGTCAGGGTTCTTCCCGTACTCCCCGACAATCCTGTTGACGAGCTCCGCGCTCTCGGCCGAGTGCTTGGGCGGTGCCGCGTCGGAGTCGTACGGGACACCAACGGTCGCCGATTCGAGGGCGTGGCCGAGAGCGTGGTGGCCGAAGGGCTTGCCGTCCTCGCCCAGAGGCCATTCTCGGGCGTCGTCGTCCTTGGCCACGAGGTAGTCCCAGTTGTCGAGTTCCTTGCCGTTCACCGTCGTCGAGTCGTTGAAGAACTCGACAGACGCTTCGGGGTTGTGACCGAGGCTCTCCATGAAGCCGACGAAGGGGTCGTCGGGCTCGTCCGTGGGCGGGTAGTTGAGGGTGGTCGAGTCCCGCCAGGCGGCCTCGGGGTCGCCAGGGAACTTTCGCTCGTACTCCAGCAGTCCCTTGCCGTAGTCGTGCAGGAAGCCCTCGTCGAACTTCCCCTTGCCCATCAGGCTGCTCATGACTTGGAAGCCGTTGGGACCCATCGTCAGCCCCTGGATTGGGAACGGCTTGTCGCCGGCCGCGATCACTTCCCGCTTCCATGTCTCCATGGCAGGGCTGTCGCTCTGGGTGGCGTTGGCGAGCGTCATGCTGAGATTGTCCTGGACTTCCGCCAGGATCTTGGCCCGATCGCCCTCGACCGCACCGCCGGGCGGAGCGGCCAGATCGCGCCAGAACTGCAACGTCCCGTCGGCGCCGAGCGTGGTGGCGAACCGCTCGGTAAAGCCAGGATTGTCGCGCTGGTTCTTGAGGGTCTCGTTGCAGCGGGCGAGGTCCTCGTCGCTCCAGTCCTTGACGTCGCCCTCCTTGGCCTTCTTCGCCCAGTAGTCGGCGTCCGCCTTGCCCTGCTGGTCGTCGGCCTCTTTCAGGCCGCCGGGACCGTCGCCGGTGAAGTCGTGCTTGTTCTTCGCGAGTGCGCGCAGCGCCCGTGCGGCGATGCAGTCGGTCTCGCTCGCCTCCCAGAGGACTCTCTTCACCCTGCGCTGAGCCACAGCGAGTTCGTCGTCGCTGGGGTTGTGAATGTCCGCGTCGCCCGCGGCGGCTCCCGACGGCACCGAAGCGACCGCGCCGCCCTTGTCATTGATGTAGATGTTGGTCTTCGCCACGTCGTCGACGACGGTCCGCAGATCCGCCTTGTGCTTCTTGAAGGCAGCGCTGGCCTCGCGCAGGATGCCCAGGACGCTCTTCGCCTCGGCGGCCACGTCCTGAAATTCGACGGCCGTCTTGGTGACGAACTCCCGCGACACGGTTGCGTTGACGCCCTTCCAGTCGGCGGCGTTCGTTTTCGTCTCCAGCTTCTTGGCGCTCACATCACCGTGGCCGCCGGTGGAGAGTGTGTCCAGGCGTCCGGACATGATCCCCCAGTCCGACACCGCCGTGTCCAGCGTCCCCAGGCGCAGATCGTTGAGTTCCTGCATGGTCATCATCGCTTCCGCCATGCCCTGCACTACCCCCGTATGCCGTTGTCGTCCACCGCCGGTCTGCGTGTGTTACTTGATGTAATCGTTGATCTTCGACACCGACATTTCCGTCTGGATGTGGACTTCGTCCTTCGCATGCTGGGCGCGCGTGAAGTCCATGTGGTTCGAGATGTGTGCGCACGCCTCCTTCAACGTCTGCGTCTGTGTATTCCACGCATCGTGCAGCTCGGTCAGGGCCGCGCCCATGTCGAGCCCGTCGTTGAACAGGTCAACCGACGCCGTGAACGTAGTCGGGCGCGCGAAGTCACTGTCCACGCGGAATTTCTCGCGCAGCTCGTACGCCACGTTCCCGAGCTTGCCCAGCTCGTCGTCGTGGACGACCAGATCCCCGTCCGCAGCCCCTCCGCCGCCTTCAGCCGGAAGCTGGTTCAGCTGCATGTTCGCGGAGCGCTTGTCCGCGGCTTGAGTCTTGAGTTGTTCCCATTCGTCCCATGCCACGAACTGAACCCTTCCCCGTGCGTTATCTCGATCCGGCGGACGCCTCCGCTCCGTCCATGCTAGCAACCGGCATGGAGCTTCACGGAACCGAGTCGAAACGGGTGCAATTTGCTCACATAAGCAATACAGCCTTCATCCTGGGGTGCGCGAAATATGCGCTTTGCGAAAGCACTGCACCGCACATGATCTTCATGACCGAGTCTCGATAATTCGGTTGTGCGGCCCCGGACGGGTTCCTAGGGTGTGCCGTACACGCTGAAAGGAGGTGATCCGGAAGTGCAGTCTTCTCGGACTCGTGAGGTGGCTGCGGGCTAACGGCCCGTCGTCGCACTCTGTGCACCTCGGCAGGCTCTCTGCCGAAATCCAAGCAGTCACCGACCCGCAGGCTCGCCGGTAAGTCCGGCCGGCCCCTCCGCAAGGAGGGACCAGATCCTGCGGGTTTCTGCGTTCCCGGGATGACGCGGATTGCGGCGTCACGGGCACAAGCGCTCCACGCGCCACGCCACGCCCTCGCCCACAGTCCCGCCCCAGGGCTGTTTCAAAGTCCTTTGATCTTGGTGTCGTTGCTGGTCAGGGCGTGATCCCGAGGATGTCGAGGGGGCGGTTGAAGGGCTCGTAGGACATGTGCCGGAGGCCGGCGGCGATGTTGGTGTGACCGTCTGCCCGGAGCAGGTTGATCGCGAGGCTGCGCAGGGTGGCCATGTTCTCCGGCCCGTATCCAGTGCGGATCTTGGAGGCGTCCTCGGCGAAGGTGACATCGCGCACGAAGTGGAGCCGGTTCTCGATGACCCAGTGCGACCTCACGAGTCTGGCCAGTCTCTCCGGCGTCGCCTGCCGACTGGTCAGGTCGGTGATGATGTAGACGGTCTCGCGGGTCCGCTTCCCGGTCTTGAGGCTGGTGCGGTGCCGGGTGATCCTCGCGGCCTGGGCTGCGTGAGGGAAGTCGAGATCGTCGACGTTCAGTACCTGCACGACCCTGGTCTCCTTCCTGCCGTGGCCTGTGGTGCGGTCGTCGAACTTCGCTTTCACCTCGCCCCAGGGCAGGACGCGCAGTCGCTCGTGCAAGGTGGGCTGGTTCTTCGTCACGGTGAAGGCGTAGTGCGCCTTCTTGGCCTCGACCAGGAACTTTGCGTGGTCGCGTTGCGTGTGCAGCGCGTCGGCGCTCACCACCACCCCGGTCGAAAGGCTCCAACAGAGCTGCAAAGCAGGTGATTTCATTGGTTTTGTCCGGGACTCGCAACTGTGTGACGGTGCGGCCGTCGCTGGTCATCGCGGCGAGCAGGTGCGCGGCCGGAGAGGAGCCGTGGCGGGAGCCCCGGGCGCTCTTACCGTCCGCGGCCACCGACTCCGCGCCGGCTGGATCAGCGCCCATCAGGTCGGCCAGGCCGCCAGGGCAGACGGCGGCGATGACGCGGCGGATCGTCGCCGCGCTGGGCGCGATCCGTGCGTTCAGCGAGGTCAGCACGCGTGCGCCGAGCCGGGCAAGGGTGTCCTGCGGAGCGTTGCGGGCCCACTGGCCGATCGCAGCATACGACCGTGCTCCGGTAACCACCGCGGACGCGGCGATGAGCAGCACACTCACGAACGGGTGACGCCGGCCACGACGCCGGCGCGGATCCGGCAGCCTGACCAGCCGCTCCGCCAGCGCAAGGCCCGCCGCATCCTTCGGCCGGACGGACTTCACAAGGCAGACGGTGGCAGACTGACGGCACATCGAAGCTCCGGTTCTGGACGGCGACTTGGCAAGGTCATCCGTCCTCAACGGGAGCTTCGTTGCATCCGTAGCGGGCCACCGGGACATCGTCACCGCGCTGTGACCAGCGCCCTCACTTGATCACCCGGACTTTGAAACAGCCCTGACCTGTGGGGCATGCTGCGGAAGGTTCTGCGCTTCAGAGCATTGCGCTTCAGATGCAGCATATTGCGCCATACGAGCTGCCAAATTCACGAGATCTTGCCGGTGCTCTCCTGATTCCGACTTGGCCGTACCGTAAGAGTTGACTAGGACACTGAGCGCATAGCCATTTCGTCTTCTGCCGTCTTCGTCTTCAGTTGAGCAGGGAACGAATATTGCCGTAGAGTTTGGAGACGAGAGACCTTCTTCGCCAAAGCGAAAAGATTTCTGTCCGTTTGCCTCGATGAGCGTATTCTCGCGCACGTGCTTCTTCCAGTTATTCAAATTGCCGAATTTGTCGATAACTGCGGAGAGGCTGAGAATACGTTTTCCATCGGCGGAGATTGCGCAATTGGCGTGCAGGCTGCCAATGCCCTTTGTCAGATCCGTAGATGAAGAGATGAACTGAGAATCAGGGATGATTCTTTTAAAGGCTGGAATTTGATCTGAGAGTGACATATTGTCACATATTCCAGTCCGGTCCAATTCAAATTCCGCAGTCGTAGTTGGCGATCGCATAGTCAGGCTGCCTGTGATAAATCCGGCTGCCAATAGAGTCGCGGCGCTACCGCACAGTATGGTGCGGTAGCGTCGACTACTCCAGGGTGGCCTTCCGGACGAAGAATTTCTGGACACAGTGAGTATTTCCGATCTATCCCATGGCCAGGGGGCTGCCGAAGAATTACTTGGTGCTTGATGGTCAGTTGAGTCGGCTGACGCTGCTCACGATCTTGCGCGCTCCTACCGGTCCGGCAGCCAGCCGAGCTGGACCAGCCCCGTCCCCCGCTTGCGGGAGACGAAGACTCCGCGCCCCGGTGGCATCGGCCGCGGCCGGATATTGCCCATGAGGTCGCCCTCGCTCGGATCGCCGGACAACACCACGCCCTGGGCGCCGAGTTCCTTGATGCGCTGCATGAAGGACTCGAACAGCGAGCGGTTCGCGCCGGCCGTGCTGCGGGCGATGATGAAGCGGATGCCGACATCGCGCGCGAACGGCAGATGCTCCAGGAGGGCCGTCAGCGGGTTGTTGTTCCCGCTGGTCACCAGCTCGTAGTCGTCGATGATGACGAAGAACTTCGGCCCCTGCCACCAACTGCGGTCCCGCAACTGCTGCGGAGTGATATCCGGCTTGGGAGCGCGTCGTTCCATCAGCCCGTTGATTGCGTCCACGTGGATTTCCAGCGCGGACGCCAGCGGCGCGTACTCCAGCAGGTGCGTCGCGGGGATGCCTTCCAGCATGGTGCGTCGGTAGTCGCCCACCACGATCTTGGCTTCCTCGGCGGTGTAGCGCTCCGAGATCTGCTTGGCGATGAGGCGCAGCAGCGCCGTCTTGCCCGACTCGCTCTCGCCGAAGACGACGAAGAAGGGGTCGGTCTCGAAGTCGACGAAGACCGGTTTGAGATTGGTCTCGTCGATGCCGATCGCGATGCCGCGCTCCGGGAATTCGGAGCCCTTGGGCAGCTGGTCCATGCGCAATTTGTGCGGGAGCAGCCGTACCGCGGGGGCGCGCGGCCCGGTCCATGTGCTGTTGACCGCCCGCACCATGGCCGCCGTCGCCTCGGACAAGCCGTCCTCGTCGCTGGCCGCGTCGATACGGGGAAGCGCACCCAGGAAGTGCAGCCGCTCCGGGATCTGGCCGCGGCCGGGCGCGCCCTCCGGGACGTTCTTGGCGATCTTGCGGTCGAATTCCGAGTCGAGCGCATCGGCGAGGCGCAGCTCCAGCCGGTTGAGCAACTGGTCCTTGAGCGCGGCGCGCACCTCCATGTAGCGCGCGGCGCTGACGATCACATGGATGCCGTAGCCGAGGCCGCGCGCGGCCATGTCGGTGACGACGCCTTCGAGCATTTCGTAGTCCTGCTTGAAAGCACCCCAGCCGTCGATGACCAGGAAGACGTCTCCCCATGCCTGGTCCGGCAGTTCGCCCGCCGCGCGCCGACGGCGGTACGTGGCGATGGAGTCGATGCCGTTCGCGCGGAAGTACTCCTCACGTTGGGACAGGACTCCGGACACCTCGGCGACCGTACGGCGGACCTTCTCCGGGTCGAGCCGGGAGGCGATGCCGCCGACGTGCGGCAGTCCGGCGATCGCGGTCAGCCCCCCGCCACCGAAGTCGAGGCCGTAGAACTGGACCTCCGCCGGGGTGTGGGTCAGTGCGAAGGAGCTGATGAGAGAGCGCAGCAGGGTCGACTTACCGGACTGCGGGCCGCCGACGATCATCATGTGGCCCGCAGCGCCGGAGAAGTCGCGGTAGAGCACCTCGCGGCGCTGCTCGAAGGGCTTGTCGATCAGACCCAGCGGTACGACGAGCCGCCCCAGTCGCGAATACTCGTGCGCCGTGAGGCCGCGTCCCTCGACCGGGCCGAGCGCCGGCAACACCTGATCCAACGAAGGCGCCTCATCCAACGGCGGCAGCCACACCTGATGCGCCGGCGCCCCCTGACCCTCCAACCGCCGCGCGATCACGTCGAGAACCGTGTCGGCCAGCGCGTCGTCGTCCGTACGGGGCGGGATGACCGGGGCGTTCGGGTCCGGGGCGACGTAGCGGACCGGGACCGGGGTGGCGGTGAAGGGGACCGGGCGGCGTTCGACCGGGAGTGGGCCGCTGCCGGTGTCGGGGGCGCCCGTGCGGTAGGTGCCCGAGACGTACGCAGCCTTGAAACGCGTCATCTCCTCCGTGCCGAACTTCAGGTAGCCCGAGCCGGGTACCGACGGCAGGTGGTACGCGTCCGGTACGCCCAGCGCGGAGCGGGACTCCGCCGCCGAGAAGGTGCGCAGGCCGACGCGGTACGAGAGGTAGGTGTCCAGGCCGCGCAGGCGGCCCTCCTCCAGGCGCTGGGAGGCCAGCAGCAGGTGGACGCCCAGGGAGCGGCCGATGCGGCCGATCTGGATGAACATGTCGATGAAGTCGGGCTTGGCGGTCAGCAGTTCGCTGAACTCGTCGATGACCAGGACGAGGGAGGCCAGCGGCTCCAGCGGGGCGCCGGCGGCCCGCGCCTTCTCGTAGTCGTTGAGGTTCGCGTAGTTGCCCGAGGAGCGCAGCAGTTCCTGCCGGCGCTGGAGTTCGCCGGTGATCGAGTCGCGCATCCGGTCGACGAGGGTCAGGTCGTCGGCGAGGTTGGTGATGACCGCCGCGACGTGCGGCAGCTCCGCCATGCCGGCGAAGGTCGCGCCGCCCTTGAAGTCGGCGAGCACGAAGTTCAGGTTCTCGGAGGAGTGGGTGACGGCGAGGCCCAGCACCAGGGTGCGCAGCAGCTCCGACTTTCCCGATCCGGTCGCGCCGACGCACAGCCCGTGCGGGCCCATCCCCTCCTGGGCCGCTTCCTTGAGGTCGAGCATGACCGGGGAACCGTCCTCGCCGACGCCGATCGGCACCCGCAGCCGCTCCGCGGTCGAGCGCGGCCGCCAGGTGCGGGCGACGTCGACCGAGGCCGCGTCGCCGAGGCCCAGCAGGTCGGTGAAGTCCAGGTTGGCGAGCAGCGGCTCGTCGTCGTCACCGCCGCTGCCCATCCGCAGCGGCGCGAGCTGCCGGGCGAGCGCCTCCGCGGCCTCCGGCGCGAGGGAGTCCGGCTGGCCGTCGTAGACCGTCGCGGCGGATTCCAGCCGCAGCCGGCCGGGCCGTACGACGACGGAGAGGCCGCCGCGCGGCTCGTCGAGCTCGCCCGGCACCACCTCGACCACCGTTACGCCCTGGAGTCCCTCCGGGGCGGCGAAGGCGGAGTCCGGCGGCACCATTCCGCCGTCCAGCACGACCAGCACATGGGGCTGGTCCAGCAGCGGCTGGCCGCCGCGGTTGAAGCGCGGCCGGCCGTCGAGCCGCCCCGCGAGCATCTCCTCCAGCTCGGCCAGGTCGTCGCCGAACAGCCGCGTCGTGCCCGCGCCGTCGAGCGTCCCCGGCACCTGCGTGTGCGGGAGCCACTTCGTCCAGTCCCAGCGGGCCACCGCGCCCGGCGCGGCCACCACCACGACCACCAGGTCGTCCGGCGAGTGCAGCGTGGCCAGTCCGGCGACCAGCGAGCGCGCGGTGCCGTGCACCGACTCCGTCTCGCCGGAGATCGTCACGTGGTAGAAGGCGCGCAGCGACACGGCCATCGGCAGTGCGTCCAGCGAACCGTGCGTGGCCAGGAATTGGTGCATCGCACCGGCGCCCAGCGGTTCGAGCTCGTCCACCGGCGCGGTGTCCGGCGCGACCAGCGGCGTCGACAACTGCTGCGGGCCCAGCCCGACCCGGACCTGCCCGAAGTCCTTGTCGCCGATCCGCCGCTCCCACACCCGGCTGCCCTCGGCCACCAGTGACCACAGCTGCTCGGGGGAGGGGTGCAGGTAGAACTGGGTGTCCCGCTGCGTCCGCGCGGTGCGCCGCACCTGCCGGCGGGTCTGGGCCAGGTACTTGAGGTAGTCGCGCCGGGTCTGCGCGCCCTCCCCCTGGCTGCCCTTGCGGTGCCTGATGATCTGGGCGACCACCATCGCGCCGGTCGACACCATCATCAGCACGCCCATGATCTTCATGAACGGCGCCGCGTTGGGCGCGAAGAAGAACACCACCGACGAACTCATACCGATCATCGGCAAGAGCTGCATCGCCATGCCCTCTTGCTGGCCTCGCGGCAACTCGGGAGGCGGTTCGAGTCGCAGCTCCTCGGTAGCCGCTTCGGGCGGCATGACCCGCGGCGGTCGTTTGACGACGATCTGGCTCACCGGAGTATCAATCCCTCAGTACGGGCGGGGCAGTTACGGGCCTGCAACCCTGTGGCGGCGGCCTCCCTGCGCGCGTCGGTGATCCTACGTGCAGGTCACCGCCCTCACTCCCGCTAAGGTGGCGCACCGCGGCTCGGCCGCGCGGTGCGACGAGCGCGTCCCGGGCGGACGCCGTCGCCCGGACCGATGGGACCGGCGGCACGCACCGCCCCCATGACGCCGAGAAGGCACCGAGCGAGACGCCGAGAAGGCACCCAGCCAGACGCCGACAAGGCACCGCACAAGACACCGACAAACCGAGCAAGACGTCGACAGGGGCGCCGGCACAGGCGCCCCGTCGACAGGGGCGCCGGCACAGGCGCCGACAAGCCACCCACGAGCGTCACCACACCCAGCGCACTCACACCACACCCGCACAACACCCACACCACACCGACCAGCGCGCGACGCGAACAAGCGCGACCTAGGGGGCCCCGCCAGGTGAGTACGACAGCGACAACCGGCTTCTGCCGAGTGACAGTCGTCGCACCGGACAGCAGGATCGATGTGGCTCTTCCGGACGACATCGCCGTCGCCGCCATCTATCCGGAGGTCCTGCGCCTCACCGGACAGACCCAGCCGGCGGGTGCGGCCGCGGGCTACCACCTGCTGCGCGGCGACGGAAACGTGCTCGACAGCGCGCGGTCACTCGCCGCGCAACTCGTCCTCGACGGTGAGGTGCTGCGGCTCCGGCCGTTCGCCGAGTCGCTGCCGCCCGCCGTCTTCGACGACGTGTCCGACGCCGTCGCGTCCGCCGTCACCCGCGACCGCACGCTGTGGAGCGACGACCTGCTGCGCGGCGCGGGACTCGTCGGCGGTGCGCTGCTGCTCGTCCTGATGGGCTTCGTGCTCTGGTTCGCCGACCCGGTCGCCCACGACATGCACAGCCTCCCCGGCGTCATCGCCGCCGCGGCCGGCGTGCTGCTCGCCGCCCTCGCGGCCGTACGGGCCCGGGTGTACGGGGACAGGGCGTCCGCCGTGGCGCTGGGCCTCGCCGCCCTGCCGCACGTGATGATCGCCGGTTCCGGCCTGCTCCCGCTCGCCGCGGGCGAAGGCGTCGGCCGGCTCCAGTTCCTGCTCGGCTGCGTCTGCGTGCTGGTCGTGTCCGTCGGCTTGGTCGCGGCCATGCCCTCGGGCGACGCCCCGTTCGTCGCGGCGGTCTGCGCCGCCACCGTCGGCACCCTCGCCACGTTCTGCGCGATCCTCACCGAGGCCGACCCGGTGGACACCGCCGCCGTCTGCGCCATCGTCGCGATTGCCGCCGTCGCCTTCCTGCCCGGCCTGTCCGCCCGCTTCGCCCGGCTCCCGATCGGCTACGCCCCGCCCCGCTCGGCGGCCGACACCGACTTCGACACCGACCCGGACGCCCCCGTCACCACCGGCGAGCCGGTCGACGCCGAGCGCATCGCGGCCCAGGCCCGCCGCGGCCACGAGATGCTGCTCGGCCTGGTCGCCGGCTGCTCGGCGGTCGTCCTCGGCAGCGCCGCCGTCCTCGGCTTCTCCGACTCCCTGTGGGGCCAGCTGCTCGCGCTCACCGCGGGCCTGGCGACCCTGCTGCGCGCCCGCCTCTTCCGCTACACCGCGCAGGTCGCCTGCGTGCTGGCGGCCGGACTGGGCGCCCTCGGGCTGCTGGTCCTGGGCCTGTCGCTGAACACCCCGCTGTCGGTCCTGCTCGCGATGCGGGAGGGCGACTACGGGCCGATGGACGTCCGTACGGTCTGGCTCGGCGCAGCGGTCGCGGCCGGCGCCGCGCTGTTCACCGGCATCGCGCTGGTCATCCCGAAGAAGGGCGTCTCGCCGTTCTGGGGCCGTTTCGTCGACCTCGCCGAGGGCGCGGTGCTGCTCTCCCTGGTCCCGCTCTGCCTGGCCGTCCTCGACGTCTACTCCGCCGCGCGCAGCATGACCGGCCCCTGAGCAGCCCCGGGCTCGAAAGTCGCCCCGGCCGGGGCGACCACCTTCAGCCGCCCACACCCCCGCCCCGCCACACCCCGCCCGAGCACCGGTCAAGCCAATGGCACCCGGCTGGTACTGTGGGTGACGGCCACATGTGTACGCATCTCGGCATGCCTCCGAACGCGAAGAGGGAACCGAGCGCCCGGAGGGCAGCGTCCATCGGCCCGCCGCCCGAGTCACGGAAGATCCCCTGAGTAAACGACCAGGGGCACTCGGCGGCAAGAACTTACGAGGAGTACCGCGTGCCGCTCGACGCCGCAACAAAGAAGCAGCTCATGACCGAGTTCGCCACCAAGGAGGGCGACACCGGTTCCCCCGAGGTTCAGGTCGCGATGCTCTCCCGCCGTATCTCGGACCTGACCGAGCACCTCAAGGTCCACAAGCACGACCACCACTCCCGCCGTGGTCTGCTGCTGCTCGTCGGCCAGCGTCGCCGCCTGCTGCAGTACCTGGCCAAGCGCGACATCACACGCTTCCGTGCCCTGGTCGAGCGCCTGGGCATCCGCCGCGGTGCGGCCGGCGCCAAGTAGTACGCCGTTATGGGGAGCGGTTCCCGCCTGAGGGGGCCGCTCCCTTTGCCGTACGCACCGATGGTGCCGCGCGCACCGCATGTATTGCGGGCGCCGCACCGACCGGACTATCAGCCGTCGTGACGACGGCCGAAGCTTTGTAGTCTGGTTTCACCACGCATGACAGAACGAGGGGGAGCGCCCTCCTCACCGCCGAATCGACGCCGCAGGCGCCGGTCCTCGGTAGTGGCCCCCGGAGCCGCGCGGCCAGTACGAGCCACAGAGGCGTACGTACGGCCCGCGCTTCCCGGAGGCTTCGATCGAAGACCGGCCCGGCCGACGAGACCCGGCGCGCGGGGCGCTCCTTCGCACACGTCCCCGCCACACGGGCGAGGACGCAGACGAGGAGATTTTCCTGGTGGAGAACGAGACCCACTACGCCGAAGCCGTCATCGACAATGGCACCTTCGGTACCCGCACCATCCGCTTTGAGACCGGCCGTCTGGCCCGTCAGGCCGCCGGCTCCGCCGTCGCCTACCTGGACGACGACACCATGGTGCTGTCGGCCACGAGCGCCTCGAAGCGCCCCAAGGAGAACCTCGACTTCTTCCCCCTCACGGTGGACGTCGAGGAGCGCATGTACGCGGCCGGCCGGATTCCCGGCTCGTTCTTCCGCCGCGAGGGCCGCCCCTCCGAGGACGCGATTCTCACCTGTCGCCTGATCGACCGCCCGCTGCGCCCGTCCTTCGCCAAGGGCCTGCGCAACGAGATCCAGGTCGTTTGCACGATCATGGCGCTCAACCCGGACGACCTGTACGACGTCGTGGCGATCAACGCCGCGTCCGCGTCCACGCAGCTCGCGGGCCTGCCCTTCTCCGGTCCGATCGGCGGCGTCCGCGTCGCGCTGATCCGCGGCCAGTGGGTGGCTTTCCCGAAGCACTCCGAGCTCGACGAAGCCGTCTTCGACATGGTCGTCGCCGGCCGTGCGCTCGACGACGGTGACGTCGCGATCATGATGGTCGAGGCCGAAGCGACGGTTAAGACCATCGCGCTGGTCGAGGGCGGCGCCGAGGCGCCGACCGAGGAGATCGTGGCCGCCGGCCTCGAAGCCTCCAAGCCGTTCATCAAGGCCCTGTGCAAGGCGCAGTCCGAGCTCGCGGCCAAGGCCGCGAAGCCGACCGCCGAGTTCCCGCGCTTCCTGGACTACCAGGACGACGTGTTCGAGGCCCTGACCGCCGCCGTCGCCGGTGAGCTCGGCCAGGCCCTGACCATCGCGGGCAAGCAGGAGCGCGAGTCCGAGCTGGACCGCGTCAAGGACATCGCCGCCGAGCAGCTCCTCCCGAAGTTCGAGGGCCGCGAGAAGGAGATCTCCGCCGCGTACCGCTCGCTGACCAAGAAGCTGGTCCGCGAGCGCGTCATCAAGGACAAGGTCCGCATCGACGGCCGCGGCGTCACGGACATCCGTACGCTGGCCGCCGAGGTCGAGGCCATCCCGCGGGTCCACGGTTCCGCCCTGTTCGAGCGCGGCGAGACCCAGATCCTGGGTGTCACCACGCTGAACATGCTCCGCATGGAGCAGCAGATGGACACGCTGGCGCCCGAGACGCGCAAGCGCTACATGCACAACTACAACTTCCCGCCGTACTCGGTCGGCGAGACCGGCCGCGTGGGTTCGCCCAAGCGCCGCGAGATCGGTCACGGCGCGCTGGCCGAGCGGGCGATCCTGCCCGTGCTGCCGTCCCGCGAGGACTTCCCGTACGCGATCCGTCAGGTCTCCGAGGCGCTCAGCTCCAACGGTTCGACCTCGATGGGCTCGGTCTGCGCCTCGACCATGTCGCTGCTGAACGCCGGTGTGCCGCTCAAGGCCCCCGTCGCCGGTATCGCCATGGGCCTCATCTCGCAGGAGATCGACGGTGAGACGCACTACGTCGCACTGACCGACATCCTGGGCGCCGAGGACGCGTTCGGCGACATGGACTTCAAGGTCGCCGGTACGAAGCAGTTCGTCACCGCGCTTCAGCTCGACACCAAGCTCGACGGCATCCCCGCCTCGGTCCTGGCCGCCGCGCTCAAGCAGGCCCGCGACGCACGCCTCCACATCCTCGATGTGATGAACGAGGCCATCGACGTCCCGGACGAGATGTCCCCCAACGCCCCGCGGATCATCAGCATCAAGATCCCGGTGGACAAGATCGGTGAGGTCATCGGCCCGAAGGGCAAGATGATCAACCAGATCCAGGAGGACACCGGCGCCGACATCTCCATCGAGGACGACGGCACGGTCCTGATCGGCGCGACGGAGGGCTCGCAGGCCGAGGCCGCCCGTACGACGATCAACCAGATCGCCAACCCGACCATGCCGGAGGTCGGCGAGCGTTACCTGGGTACGGTCGTCAAGACCACCACCTTCGGTGCCTTCGTCTCCCTCATGCCGGGCAAGGACGGTCTGCTGCACATCTCGCAGATCCGCAAGCTGGCCGGCGGCAAGCGGGTCGAGAACGTCGAGGACGTGCTCGCCGTGGGCTCCAAGGTCCAGGTCGAGATCGCCGAGATCGACTCGCGCGGCAAGCTCTCGCTGACTCCGGTCGTCGAGGGCGAGGACGAGGAAGCGGACGAGTCGAAGGACGAAGCCGCCAAGTGACCTCACGCACTGGTGAGACGGCCCGTCCCTCTTCGGAGGGGCGGGCCGTCCCCCGTCAGCGCTCCCCCAGGGCGAGCACCCAGACCCTCATCAAGGGCGTGAACGGTATCGGCACGGTCCGCAGGACGACTCTCCCCGGCGGTCTGCGGGTGGTCACCGAGAGTCTGCCCTCGGTCCGCTCCGCGACCTTCGGCATCTGGGCCAACGTCGGCTCCCGCGACGAGACCCCGGCGCTGAACGGCGCCACCCACTACCTCGAACACCTGCTCTTCAAGGGCACCAGGCAGCGCAGCGCACTCGACATCTCCTCCGCGATCGACGCGGTCGGCGGCGAGATGAACGCCTTCACGGCGAAGGAGTTCACCTGCTACTACGCGCGGGTGCTCGACACCGATCTGCCGCTCGCCATCGACATCGTGTGCGACATGCTGACCGGCTCGCTGATCAAGGCCGCGGACGTCGACGCCGAGCGCGGCGTCATCCTCGAAGAGATCGCGATGACCGAGGACGACCCGGGCGACTGCGTGCACGACCTGTTCGCGCACACGATGCTCGGCGACACCCCGCTCGGCCGCCCGGTGCTGGGCACCGTCGAGACGGTCAACGCGCTGAACGCCGAGCGGATCTCCCGCTTCTACAAGAAGCACTACGACCCGACCCGGCTGGTCGTCGCCGCCGCGGGCAACGTCGACCACGACAAGGTCGTACGCCAGGTCCGCGCGGCCTTCGACCGCGCGGGCGCGCTCTTTGACGGGGACGCGCTGCCGGCCGACCCGCGTACGGGCGCCCGTACGATCCGCACCGCAGGCCGCGTCGAGCTGCTGAACCGCAAGACCGAGCAGGCGCACGTCGTGCTCGGGATGCCCGGCCTGTCGCGTACCGACGAGCGCCGCTGGGCGCTCGGCGTGCTCAGCACCGCCCTCGGCGGCGGCATGAGCTCCCGGCTCTTCCAGGAGATCAGGGAGAAGCGCGGGCTCGCCTACTCCGTCTACTCCTACACCCAGGCCTTCGCCGACTGCGGCCTGTTCGGCGTCTACGCCGGCTGCCGTCCGAGCCAGGTGCACGACGTGCTCAAGATCTGCCGCGACGAACTCGACCAGGTCGTCGCCAACGGTCTGACCGACGAGGAGCTGAGCCGCGCGGTGGGCCAGCTCTCCGGTTCCACGGTGCTGGGCCTGGAGGACACCGGCGCGTTGATGAACCGCATCGGCAAGAGCGAACTGTGCTGGGGCGAGCAACTGTCCGTCGACGACATGCTGCGACGGATCTCCGAAGTCACCCCCGACGAGATCCGCGAGGTGGCCGCCGAAGTGCTGGGCCACCAGCCCTCGCTGTCGGTCATCGGTCCGCTGAAGGAGAAGCAGGCGGCCCGGCTGGACGACGCCGTCGCCTGACCGCCAACGGGCGCGCCCGCGCGCCCGAGAGCCCGAACGAGAAGGAAGAGCACCATGAGCAGCAAGCTGCGGGTGGCCGTCATCGGAGCCAGGGGCCGTATCGGCTCCGAGGCGGTACGGGCCGTCGAGGCCGCGGACGACATGGAGCTCGTCGCGGCCCTGGGCCGGGGCGACCGGCTGGAGACACTGGTCGACGCGGGCGCCGAGGTGGTGGTCGAGCTGACCAACCCGGGCTCGGTGATGGGCAACCTCGACTTCTGCGTCCGGCACGGCATCCACGCCGTCGTCGGCACCACCGGCTGGACCGACGAGCGGGTCGCGCAGCTGGGCACCTCGCTGGAGGCGTCGCCGTCGACCGGAGTGCTCATCGCGCCGAACTTCTCCATCGGCGCGGTGCTGACCATGCGCTTCGCCGAGCAGGCAGCCCGCTTCTTCGAGTCGGTCGAGGTCATCGAGCTGCACCACCCGAACAAGGCGGACGCGCCGTCCGGCACGGCGACGCGTACCGCCCAGCTGATCGCCGCGGCGCGGCGGAAGGCCGGCAGCGCCCCGCAGCCGGACGCGACGAGCACGGCGCTGGACGGCGCGCGCGGCGCGGACGTCGAAGGGGTGCCGGTGCACTCGATCCGGCTCCGCGGCCTGCTCGCGCACCAGGAAGTCCTGCTGGGCGGCACCGGCGAGACGCTGACCATCCGGCACGACTCGCTGCACCACAGCAGCTTCATGCCGGGCATCCTGTTGGGCGCACGCCGCGTCGTATCGACCCCGGGCCTGACCTTCGGGCTGGAAAACTTCCTGGATCTGGGCTGACACCGTGCGCGCAAAGATCACTTACTTCGTCCTCGCGGCGGTCCTCGTCGTGTACTTCCTGCTGGTCGGCAGCCGCGGTCTGCTGCTCATTCAGCACGGCACGGTGCTCACCGTCGTCTTCGGTGCGGCTGTGCTCATCCTGCCGGTCATCGGCATCTGGTTCCTCTGGCAGACGACGAAGTTCGCGCGCGGCGCGGACCGGCTGGCGGCCGAGCTGGCCGCCGAGGGCGGTCTGCCGGAGGACGAGCTGGTACGCACCCCGGCCGGCCGCATCGACCGGGACTCCGCCGACGCGGTCTTCGCCAGGCGCCGGGACGAGACGGAGCTGACGCCGGACGACTGGCGGGCCTGGTTCCGCCTCGCCGTCGCCTACCACGACGCCCGGGACACCCCGCGCGCCCGCAAGGCCATGCAGCGCGCGATCGCCCTGCACGACGGCAGGCCCGTACGCGTCTGATCCATACGCTGCCGGCGCGGCCGATCCGCTGGACTCGCCCGAACGCGGCAGGGCCCCTGCCCGCCTGACACCTCGTCGGTGCCGGGCGGGCACGGGCCCGCGCTCGTATACGCGCCGCGATGGGCGGGCCCTGACGGGCCGGCCCGCCGCAGCGGCTCAGTGCTGTGCGGCCTGGTGCTCGGCGGCCCAGCCCTCGATGGCGTCGGTGGCCATGTCGAAGGCCTCGGAGCGCCCCAGGAAGTCCGCGTTGTGGTCGGTGAGCCGCGAGCTGAGCGGCGCCCGACCGGTGCGCTCGATCACCAGCGCCTGCCCCTGAACCGTCCGGGGCAGCGCCAGCCAGCGCACCGGCTGCTGGAGGGTGCGGACCGAGGAGACCTCGGACCACGGGATGGTCTCCGTCGTGAACAGCCCGATCTGGCGCAGACCCTGCTCGCTCACCCAGATCCCGACCCGCAGCCCGCGCAGCGCGCCGGCGATGATCAGGGCGGCCAGGGCGACACAGACGCCCGCGCCGGGCAGTCCGCCCGCGAACGCGATGATCATCGCTGCGAACAGCACGAACGAGGCGAGCAGCAGCAACAGCGCCGCCGCCCCGACCCGCCAGGGCCCCGGGCGGTACGGGCGACGCCAATAGTCCCGGTCGTCGAACGGCAACGCGGTATCGACCGCGAAGTCATCGACCTCGCGGTCGGCCGTCAGGAAGGGCAGGGGCACGACTCGTCCTCACTCACACGCCCGCTGGACAGGGCTGTGACGGGTGAGGTTATCGAGCCGTGCGGGAGGCGACCACCCCAGGGTGGCAGTCGGCTCAGCGACCGTTCGCCGCCTCGGACTGCGGTGCGCGCTTGGTGTGCTGTTGACTCGTATCGAGCGCGGGAAGCCCGAACAGCAGGGCTCCCACGAGACCGCAGACCACGGTCAGTCCGATCATCGAGCCGCCGGCGATCTGGGACCGGCTGGCACGGGTGCGTGGGGGAGGGGTGACGTTGCTGCGGAACTGGTCTGCTTCGGCAATGAAGGCGAATGGCACGGGCTCTCGCCGGCGGAACATGGTTGGGCTCTCCTAGGAACCTTGAACTGGGCGTCTCTTCAAGGGGAACGAGCGTGGGGGTCGCTCAGTGCCCGTTTTCGACGACTTCTGTGAAAAATATCAACTGGCGTCCCGGCTTCCGCCACCGGGGTCGCATTTGTCCGACCGGGCCGCGCTCCGCGGAAATCCGCGACAGCCGTAGGCTTACCGCCGCCCAGATGATTGCGAACGGAAGGACCCCGCCGGTGACCGACACCCCCGCCGAGAGCACCAAGGCCAGTTTCCGCAGCGACGTGAGCGTCGAGTTGGTCAAGCACAGCGCCGGCGACTCCGACGTCCTGTGGGCGGCTCGCGTCTCGACCGCAGGCGAGCAGTCCCTGGAAGAGCTCCAGAAGGACCCGGAGCGCTCCAAGGGCTTGATCAATTTCCTGATGCGGGACCGGCACGGCAGCCCGTTCGAGCACAATTCGATGACCTTCTTCATCAGCGCCCCGATCTTCGTCTTCCGCGAGTTCATGCGGCACCGCGTCGGCTGGTCGTACAACGAGGAGTCCGGCCGCTACCGCGAGCTGCAGCCCGTCTTCTACGTCCCCGGCGAGGCCCGCAAGCTGGTCCAGCAGGGCCGCCCCGGCAAGTACGTCTTCGTCGAGGGCACCCAGGCCCAGCACGAGCTGACCGGCCGCGTCATGGTGGACGGCTACCAGCACGCCTACGAGGCCTACCAGGAGATGCTGGCGGCCGGTGTGGCCCGCGAGGTGGCCCGTTCGGTGCTGCCCGTCGGACTGTTCTCATCGATGTACGCGACGTGCAACGCCCGCTCGCTCATGCACTTCCTCGGCCTGCGCACGCAGCACGAGGAAGCGGCCGTCCCGTCCTTCCCGCAGCGGGAGATCGAGATGGTCGGCGAGAAGATGGAAGCCCACTGGGCCGCTCTGATGCCGCTCACCCACAGCGCGTTCAACACGAATGGCCGAGTCGCTCCGTAGAGCGTCAGTCGTGCGAACGTTCGGGGCGGCTACGCGAAGTGTCCGTATTGCGGCATTTGGCGAAGTTCATCTAGGCTGAACAAATGGACCCGGCGCTGCCTGAACCCCCGAGCAGGCAGCGCCGGGATCCACACCCCGGCAGCCCCGAGGGCACATCGCGGGGCGCGCAACGAGTAGCGTGGCCCCCATGGCTCCGACTTCCACACCGCAGACCCCTTTCGGGCGAGTGCTGACCGCGATGGTGACTCCGTTCACCACGGATGGCGCACTGGACCTCGATGGCGCTCAGCGGCTCGCCGCCCATCTGGTGGATGCAGGCAATGACGGCCTCATCATCAACGGCACCACCGGCGAGTCCCCGACCACCAGCGACGCGGAGAAATCGCAGCTGGTCCGGGCCGTGGTGGAGGCCGTGGGCGACCGGGCGCACGTAGTGGCCGGAGCAGGCACCAACGACACCCGGCACAGCGTCGAGCTGGCCCGCGCCGCCGAGCAGGCGGGCGCGCACGGCCTGCTCGCCGTCACGCCGTACTACAGCAAGCCCCCGCAAGAGGGACTGTTCCAGCACTTCACCGCCATCGCCGAGGCCACCGGGCTGCCGGTCATGCTCTACGACATCCCCGGCCGCAGCGGTGTCCCGATCAACACCGAGACGATGGTCAGGCTCGCCGAGCACCCGCGGATCGTCGCCAACAAGGACGCCAAGGGCGACCTCGGCCGCGCCAGCTGGGCCATCGCCCGCTCGCGGCTCGCCTGGTACTCCGGTGACGACATGCTCAACCTGCCGCTGCTGTCCGTCGGCGCCGTCGGGTTCGTGTCGGTCGTCAGCCATGTCGTCACCCCTGAGCTGCGCTCACTGCTCCAGGCGCACCTGGCCGGCGACGTCAGCAAGGCGACCGAGATCCACCAGCGGCTGCTCCCCGTCTTCACCGGCATGTTCCGTACCCAGGGCGTCATCACCTGCAAGGCCGCACTGGCCCTCCAGGGGCTGCCCGCAGGCCCGCTGCGCCTTCCGCTGGTCGAGCTGTCTCCGGAGGAAACCGAACAGCTCAAGCGCGATCTCGCCGCCGGCGGGGTACACCTTTAATCACCGACTTCACAATTGAATACCGACATCCGTTTCGACACTTCAGTAAGTGCACAACTGTCACGCTCGCCGCGTGTTCCCGAGGCTCTCCACAGGAGGCCGGGGGACAGGTGGCGCGTGTGGTGAGGAGAGTCTTTTGAGTCATCCCCATCCCGAGCTCGGCCCGCCGCCGAAGCTCCCCAAGGGCGGCCTGCGCGTCACCCCCCTCGGCGGTCTCGGCGAGATCGGTCGCAATATGACCGTCTTCGAGTACGACGGCCGTCTGCTCATCGTCGACTGCGGCGTGCTCTTCCCCGAGGAGGAGCAGCCCGGAATCGATTTGATCCTGCCGGACTTCACGTCCATCCGGGATCGCCTCGACGACATCGACGGCATCGTGCTCACGCACGGCCACGAGGACCACATCGGCGGCATTCCCTACCTGCTGCGCGAGAAGGCGGACATTCCGCTGATCGGCTCCAAGCTGACCCTGGCGCTCATTGAGGCGAAGCTCCAGGAGCACCGCATCCGGCCGTACACCCTCGAAGTCAAGGAGGGGCACATCGAGCGGATCGGCCCCTTCGACTGCGAGTTCGTGGCGGTCAACCACTCCATCCCGGACGCTCTCGCGGTAGCCATCCGCACCCCGGCCGGCATGGTCGTGCACACCGGCGACTTCAAGATGGACCAGCTGCCGCTCGACGGCCGCCTCACCGACCTGCCCGCGTTCGCGCGGCTCGGTGAAGAGGGCATCGACCTGCTGCTGTCCGACTCGACCAACGCCGAGGTGCCCGGATTCGTCGCGCCCGAGCGCGACATCTCGAACGTCCTGCGCACGGTGTTCGCCAACGCGGACAACCGGATCATCGTGGCGAGCTTCGCCAGCCACGTGCACCGCATCCAGCAGATCCTCGACGCGGCGCACGAGTACGGGCGCCGGGTGGCCTTCGTCGGCCGCTCGATGGTCCGCAACATGGGCATCGCCCGTGACCTCGGCTACCTCAAGGTCCCGGCCGGTCTCGTGGTCGACGTGAAGACGCTCGACGACCTGCCCGCCGACGAGGTCGTGCTGGTCTGCACCGGCTCGCAGGGCGAGCCGATGGCCGCGCTGTCCCGGATGGCGAACCGCGATCACCAGATCCGGATCGTCCCGGGCGATACCGTGATCCTGGCCTCGTCCCTCATCCCGGGCAACGAGAACGCGGTCTACCGCGTGATCAACGGCCTGACCCGGTGGGGCGCGAACGTCATCCACAAGGGCAACGCCAAGGTGCACGTCTCCGGCCACGCCTCGGCCGGCGAGCTGCTGTACTTCTACAACATCTGCAAGCCGCGCAACCTCATGCCGGTGCACGGCGAATGGCGCCACCTGCGCGCCAACGCGGAGCTGGGCGCGCTCACGGGCGTACCCAAGAACCGCGTGGTCATCGCCGAGGACGGCGTGGTCGTCGACCTGATCGACGGCGTCGCCAAGATCGTCGGCAAGGTGCAGGCGGGCTACGTGTACGTCGACGGCCTCTCGGTCGGCGATGTCACGGAGACCTCGCTCAAGGACCGCAGGATCCTCGGCGACGAGGGCATCATCTCGGTCTTCGTGGTGGTCGACAGCACCACCGGCAAGATCGTGGGGGGCCCGCACGTCCAGGCCCGCGGCTCCGGCATCGACGACGCGTCGTTCGCCGCCGTGCTGCCCAAGATCGAGGAGCAGCTGGCCAAGTCGGCCTCCGACGGAGTCGCCGAGCCGCACCAGATCCAGCAGATGATCCGCCGTGTGATGGGCAAGTGGGTGTCCGACGTATATCGCCGGCGTCCCATGATTCTCCCCGTCGTCGTCGAGGTCTGACGCAGCGTCACCTGACTGGACGGCCGTACCCCGGAGCCGATTTGCTTCGAGGTGCGGCCGTCCAGTACGTTTACACCTCCCCGCCCCACCAAGGACCTGGCACCATCGTGTGTCCGGAAGCTGGAGCAAGGCGGTGGGAATTCGACTCAGGGAAACCTGATAAAGTCGGAGCAGCCGAAAGGCAAGGCCCCGCAAGCGGCCGCTGGATTGAAATTCAGACCGGAAACGGACTGGAAATGAGTCTGGTAGAGTTTGCAACGCAAGACCGAGTGAGCGCCCGGAGAGCCTGGTGAAACAGGGTTGAAGGAAGCGTTTGTTCCTTGAGAACTCAACAGCGTGCCAAAAG
>NZ_JAYMZR010000068.1:0-41486 GCF_035828615.1 Streptomyces sp. H27-D2
GCCCGGCCTCCAGCGAGACCTCGACCTCGTCCAGATCGCGCAGCCGCACCGGGTACCACCAGTCCGACGGCGGGGTGCCCGCCCGCTGCCGCCAGTCGGCGTAGCCGGCGCGCCGCGCGGCCTGGATGTGCGGGTCGCGCGGACCGCCGTCGGCCGGTCCGGGGACAGCGCGGGCGGTCGCGCTGGTCGCCACCAGCAGCAGCGGATCGAACGCGCCGGAGCGGGCCCGCCGGGTGCGCAGCATCAGCAGCGTCTCCAGGAAGCGGGCGCCGTCGTTGTGGTCGATGTTGTCCAGCAGCCCGAGGCAGTTGTGCGCCCGGCGACCGCGCGCGTAGCCGGCCCGCAGGTCGTCCAGGAACGCTTCGCAGAGCCGGCTGTCCACGAACACGGTGTCGGCCTCGGCGCGGCTTCGGCCTCGCCGGTTGAGCTCGATCAGCTCCTGTACGGCGTCGGTCGCGCTGCCCGAGCCGTACGAGGCCAGCGCCCGGTTGAGGAAGGTGCCCGACGGCATGTACTCGAAGCCGCGCAGCAGCACGCCGACGATCAGCTCCATCCCCGGCACCGGCGACAGCCCCAGGGTGTCGACGAGCCCGGCGATCCCCTCGCTCGCGTCGACCGCCGCGCTCCGGGTGCGGGCCTGCCGCAGCGCTCCGCGCAGCTCGCGGGTGGCCCGGGTGCGGTCGGTCAGCGAGATGTCCGGCTGTACGGCCAGCAGGCCGAGCAGCAGCCGGGGGAAGCGCAGCGGCTTGCTGCCGGGGTGCTTGCGGGCGAGCAGGAAGGCGAGGTGCAGGGCGACCTCGTGCGGACGCTGGACGGCGTTGCCGGCGAAGTCGATCCGGGCCGAGGGCGCGCCGCGGGTGACGGTGTCGAAGTGATCGAGCGCGAACGTCTTACCGCTGCCGGGGCGGCCCAGCAGCGCGATCACCGGAAGAGCGCGGTCCGCGCCGCCGGAGGGCCGCAGCCAGCACTCGTGCACCAGCGAGTCCACCTCCGCCAGCCCGGAGGGCGGCGCGTGCGAGGAGTGCGGCATGCGGTTCCCCTCTCGGCACGCGGGTCGCGTCGGGTGGTGGCGGGGCGGGCGGTGACGGAACGGCGGTGGCGGGGCGGGACCGGCGGGTCGCGCGCGTGATCGCGAGTACAGCATCGTGCCACGAATCGACGCGGTGAACACGGGGAATTGATGTGCTGCCGCTGATGCCCCCGGCAATTCCTTGGCGGGTCGTCAGATCGTGTCAGGTGGTGTCGTCCGATGCCAGACGGCGTCTGCCGGAGGGCGTCAAGGGGGGAGCAGTTGGCGGGGCGGGGCGGGGCGGGGCGGGGCGCTGGTCCGGGCCGAGGTGAGGCGGCGGAGCTGGTACGTCGCGGGAGGCAGCGGCGGTGGACGCTCCGGCGGCGGACCCTCCGGCGTAGGACAAAAGCCCGATGCCGACACGTGTCGTTCCGACGTAGCGTCAAGGCGTGCATTTCCAGCGGAATTCACTCCACAGGAGGTCTTATGCCCGCCAAGCTTGACCACACCATCGTGCACAGCACCGACCGCTTCGTCGCCGCCCGGTTCCTGACGGACCTGCTCGACGCGCCCGAGGCGAAGCCGAACGGCCCGTTCGCCGCCGTGCCGCTGGGGAACGGCGTCACCATCGATTACGCGGACTCGGTGGTCACCCCTGACCGGATCGTCTTCCAGCACCTCGCCATGCTGGTGTCGGAGGAGGAGTTCGACGGGATCTTCGAGCGCATCGGCAAGGCTGAACTCCCCTACTGGGCCGGGCCCGGTCACCGGGGGCGCAACGAGATCAACCACCGGTTGGGCGGTCGCGGCGTCTACGTCGACGACCCCGACGGAGTCGCGATCGAGTTCCTCACCCGGACCGAGGGCGAGGCATAGGTTCCAGGTCGTCGCGTCCGTGGCCTACGTGATGTACGGCCAGGCTGAGGTGTATCGACGACATCCGGAAAGCCGGGGATCAGTGCCGTGACGGAGTAGAGACCGGCGGCCCCGAGCACCGCCCGCCGGGATGGATCCATGTCCACGCTCCCCAGTTCGATCAGGCCGGCCGCGGTGTCCGGGGCAGCAGGAACGGCCGGACGTCGTCAGGTGAGGGCGCCGACGCGGGTGGCGAACGCGCGGACGCCGGGGAGGGTGCGGTCGTGCCGCATCAGGCCCTTGGTCATGTCCCGTACCGCGCCGCGGCGGACTTCCTGGGGCGCGGCGTGTTCGGCGGCCAGGAGGGCGCGGTAGCAGCGGTCGGGCTTGCCCCATTGGTCGAAGGCGCGGGCGACGTCGATCCAGTACCGCGCCTGGCGTTCGGTGGTGGGCAGGCGGACTGCGTCGACGCGGCGGGCGTGCTCGATGGCCTGGCCGGCGTCGCCGAGCAGGTGGCAGATGGAGATCTGGTGGAGGATCACCTGGCTGGGGCCGAAGACGGAGCCGTGCAGGGTGCTGTCCCGGCCGAGCCGTTCGGCGGTGCCTTCCGCCTCGGCGATCAGTGCGTGGGCGGTGTGGCGGTCGCCTTGTTTCGCCGCGGTGTAGGCGGCGGTCGCGTACAGGTCGCCCTGCACACTGAGCCGTTCAGCTTGGGGGGCGGTGCGGTCTGCGGCCAGCTGCTGCGCGGCGCGGACGGCGACCTCGGTGGCGCGGGTCAGGTGGCCCTGACGCCGCCAGGCGCTGGAGACCATGCGGTGGGCCTCGGCGACAGTCAGCGCGTCGGTGCCGCCGAGCGCGGCGGTCAGGGCCCGGTCGGCGGTAACGGCGGCCAGGCCGTCCTCGCCGAGCTTGATGCACAGCCTGGTCGCGGTGTTGTACAGCTCGGCGACCGCGGCGGCGGACTGCTCGGCTGCGCCTTGAGCGCCGAGGGCCTGGGCGAGGGCGATCCGGGAGGGCAGGGCGCGGGCGAGGCGAGTGTAGCGGCAGGCGCCGAAGTCGCGGCGGGAGGCGTCCACCGCGGCCGTCACCGCGGCCGGTGCGGGATCCGGGCCCGGGAGGGTGCCGGTCTGTCGGTACAGCAGCAGGTCTTCCAGGCCGGACAGGCTCGGCCGGGCGGCGGCCGGGGCGGGGCTGAGGGCCGTGCTGAGGGTGACCCCGGCCAGGCCGGCCAGAAGATTGCGGCGTCGCACCGGGTCCTCACCCTCCTCGCCGATCGGCTCTGCGGCCAGCGTAGTGGCGTCGAAGGCGAGGGGAGCGGCGTTCGGATACGGCATCGCCCGTTCGTGTCGCGGGGCGATGCCGAGCAACTGGGGCGGGATGCCCAGTGCGGCGGCGACCCGTCGGAGCAGGATCACGTCGCGCAGCGGCTGTTTGCCGCGCTCCATGCGGGAGATGGAGGCTGCGGTGTAGTCGACGGCCGCGCCGAGCTGGGACTGGGTGAGGTCGGCCGCACGGCGGGCCAGCCGGATCATCGCTCCCGGGTCGCTCCGGGCGATCGCGTCCCGCATGGGGGCCGAGCGCCAGATCGGATGCGCGGCGTCCATGGGCCTCACCTCCTACCGCTGTGATTCCCGCCGACGCCCCGAAAGACACGAGTAGTTGCACAGCGTTTACGCCGCGTGCAAACGGTGTGCGCGCTGCGGGGCCGTCCATGGCGCGGCTCTCACCGGCGCGGTGCCCTCGAAGAGAGCGGGCGGCCCGGACAGCGGGCTGCCCCTCTGGTGGACGAGGGGTGTGAACGCGATGAGTGTGCTGAAGAGGGCCGCCGTGGTGGGACTGGGCGGCCAGGCTCAGGAGGACCACCTGCCGGGGTTGGCCGACTGCCAGTTCGCCGGGCTCGTGGCGGTCTGCGACACCGATCCGGACCGGGCCGCCGCCCAGGCGGCGGCGTACGCGGTGCCCGGCTTCACCGATCTGAAGGTGCTGCTGGACGAGGCGCGGCCGGACTTCGTGATCGCGGCGGTGCCGCACCACGCCGGGCGGGAGGTCATCCAGGCGTGCGCGGCGGCGGGGGTGCACGTGATGAAGGAGAAGCCGTTCGCCACCGACCCGGGTGAGGCGGCCGAGCTGGCGGCGCTGTGCGCGTCTGCGGGCATCGAGCTGATGGTCACCGTGCAGCGGCGCTTCCACCCGATCTACACCGCCGCGCTTCAGCTGCTGGAGCAGATCGGCACCCCGTACCTGGTGGAAGGCCGCTACACCTTCCACTGCCCGGACCCGGCCGCCGGCTGGCGGGGCCGGGCCGAACTCGCGGGCGGCGGCTGCCTGATGGACATGGGCTACCACCTGATCGATCTGCTCTTCTGGTACCTCGGCCTGCCGGACCGGGTCCTGGCCGACACCTCCGCCCGCGCGGCGCCGGGCGTGGACTACGACGCCGAGGACACCGCCCTGGTTCACCTCGCCTACGACTCCGGCCTGTACGGCTCGCTGCTGATCTCCCGTTCGGCCGGCCCGAAGACCGAACGGCTGACGGTGACCGGGCCGCGCGGGGCGGTGGTCGTCGAGCGCGGCGCGGTGCGCTGGCTGGACCCCGCCGGAGCGCTCATCGAGTCGCTGACCCGCGAGCCGGCCTGGCCTGCCGCAGCCGCCGCGCAGATCGACTGCTTCTGCCGCGTCCTGGACGGGCAGCGGCCCAATCCCTCCGGCCCCTCGGCCCACTTGGCGCACGCCGCGTTCCTGGCCGCCGCCTACGCCTCCCGGGCCACCGCGACGACCTGCGACCCCAAGGAGTTCCTGGCATGAACGCCTCCCCGCTCGCCCTGCTGGGTGGCGAACCGCTGATCTCCACGGCCGGCCCCCACTTCAGCTGGCCGCCGATCACCGAGCAGGACCGTGCGGCGGTGGCCCGCCAGCTGACCGAAGCGGTCTCCATCCCGGACCGCTCCGGCGTCGTCGCCGACCTGGAGGACGCCCTGACGTCCTGCCTCGGCGTCCGGCACGTGATCACCACCTGCACGGGCACCGCCGCACTGCACTCGATGTACGCCGCCTGCGGGATCGGCCCGGGAGACGAGGTCATCGTGCCCGCCCTCACCTTCCACGCGACGGCGACCCCGCTGTTCCACCTCGGCGCCCGGCCCGTCCTGGCCGACGTGGACGAGCACGGACAGCTCGACCTCGACGACGCCGCACACCGGCTCACCGCGCGCACGAAGGCGGTGATCGCCGTCCATCTGTGGGGCCTTCCCGAAGACATGGACGCCCTCACCGGCTTCGCCGACCGCCACGGCCTGCTGCTGCTCGAAGACGGCTCGCACGCGCACGGGGCCACATGGAACGGAAAGCCGGTCGGGTCTTTCGGCGCCGCGTCTGCGTTCAGCCTCAACGGGCCAAAGCCGCTCTCGGCTGGGGAAGGCGGCTTCGTGGCCACCGATGACACCGACCTGTACTACCAGGTCCTGCTGCACGGCCAGTACAACAAGCGGTGCCGCTCCGAGATCCCCGCCGCCCACCCGCTCGCCCGCTTCGCCGTCACCGGCATGGGCCTCAAACTGCGCATCCATCCGCTCGCCGCCGCCCTCGCTCTGGCCCAGCTGCCTCGGCTGGAGGGCTACCTGAAGGGACGGCAGGCGATCGCGGAGCGGATGCTGGCCGCCCTGGAGCAGGTGCCCGGTATCGGGGTGCCGCAGATCGCGGCCGGTGCCCGCCCGTCCTGGTACGGGCTGCCGCTCCGGTACGATCCGGCCGCCCTCGGCGGCCTGCCGCCGGCGCGGTTCCTGGACGCGGTCCACGCCGAGGGCGCCACCGCAACGGACCGGCCGGGCTCGACCTGTCCGCTCAACACGCACCCGCTGTTCCAGCGTCCCGGGGCCCTACTGCCCGGCTACGCTGACCATCAGGGCCCCGGCGAGAGGGACTTCCCCGTCGCCGGACAGGTGCACGCCGGCACGGTGAAGCTCCCGGTATGGCACCGCGACCGGGACCAGCCCCTCGCCGACGCCTACACCGCGGCCCTCGCCAAGGTCGCCCGTCACCACAAGGACCTACTGCCGTGAACGCACCCGTCGACACCGCCCTCCTCGAAGACCTCGCCCGCGCCGCCGCACGCGAGGGCATCACCAAGACCGTCGTCGGCGCGGTCATCACCGAAGGAGACGGGAAGGTCCTGCTGCTGCACCGCACCGCGGACGACTACCTGGGCGGACTGTGGGAACTGCCCAGCGGCGGCGTCGACGGGGGCGAGACCCTCCTGCAGGCCCTGCACCGGGAAGTCCAGGAGGAGACCGGCCTGAGGGTCACCGAGGTCGGCGACTACCTCGGACACTTCGACTACCTCTCCCGCAGCGGCAAGCCGACCCGGCAGTTCAACTTCACCGCCACCGCCACCGCCACCGCCACCGGCACGGCGGTCACCCTCACCGAGCACGACGCCCACCAGTGGGCCGACCGCAGCCAACAGGACCAGGTGTCCAGCGCGGTGCGGACCGTACTGGACACCTGGCGTGGCCGCCGCGCCGCGTAGTCACCCCGGGGCACTCCCGGCGTTGAGATCCCGCAGAAGACGCTCTGTATCAGCACACGAATCGGACCTCCTCAATGTGGCTGAAGAGGTCCGCTTCGTGCGGGTGGCGCTGTCAGATGTCGACCATGCCGAAGTCAGCGCGCCCGGACTGGGCGAGGCCCACAAACGCTGACCAGGCAGCGGGAGACACGGTCAGGGCCGGTCCCGACTTGTCCTTGGAGTCGCGGACCGCCACTTCATCGCGCTCCGCGACGAGGTCCGCGATCTGAATGCAGTTGTTGCCGGTGTCGCCGCTGTAGGACGACGTGACCCAGGCGTCCTCGGGTGCGAGCTCGCTGGCTGGGATGTGAGTGTTAATGGCTCGTCAACTCTCTACTTAGCTTCTGCATGATCTCAGCGGTGTCCTCGGGCGGGAGGGCTGAGGCGGTCATGGTTTCGAATCGGCGGTTGAAGCGGCCGACCTCGCGAGGCTTGTCGGACGTCGACACCGCGCCCCACGGTGTGTCGATCTGCACCATCGGCGGCAGTCGCTCGCCCAGGTCCAGGATCGTGAAGTCGCTGGCGGATCGGTACCCGCCCCTGCTCCTCACCGGGAGCACCTGCACCTTGACGTGCGTGAGAGCCGACAGCTTCACGATCTCTTCGTACTGCTCGGACATCACCTCGGTGTCGCCAACCTGGTAGAGCAGCGCGGCTTCGGCGAGGATGACCCACAGCCTGACCGGATCGGGATCCCGGTGAATGATGGCTCTGCGCTCCATGCGCAACTCCACGTTGCGGACGATGGACTCGCTCGTCGTCTCCTCGACCGGCTTCCCGAGTTCCATGAGCGCCTTGGCGTAGTTCTCGGTCTGGAGCAGGCCGTACACGACGGTCGGGTGGTAGGCGCGGATTGCGTGCGCCTCCGTCTCCACCCCGACGAAGTTGGGCATCCCGGAGGGCATGAACGGGCGGAATTGCGTCAGCCAGTCCTGGCCTGAGGCGTCGCGGTTCAGCTCGACCAGCGATTCGACGAAGTCGGGGTCGTCGTCAATCCCGTACTTTTCGAGCAGCTTGCGCAGATCCCCGACGTTGCGGAAGTTCAGCGCGCCGGTCTCGATCCGCTGCAGCGTCGCTTCGGAGATCTTGAGGCCGTGCACCGCCTGCTTACGGGTGAGACCGCAGCCCCGTTCGCTGTTCTCGCAGTTCTCGCGCAACTTCCTCAGTTGCAGACCGAGTTGCAGACGTCGCCCGCTCCCTCCGCGCTTTGCTGCCACCTGTGCGCCCTCCTCGAAGCTCTGTGTCTGACGCGTGCCGCCGTGTGCAGAGTGTGGCACCCGCTGCGCCGCCTCCGCAGCCCCCTGTGCACGCGTCGGACTATGCCATGTTTATTCGTTTGAATATTCATGGGTGATTCAGTTGCAGATGAACCTGCCCGCACGACACGGTAGTTGAGTCAGCGTAAAGAAGCGGGCGAACGACGCGATGAACCCGGGCTCCCGGATCAAGGGGAGTTGACCGCGTCCTACCCCCAATGAGCTGCGAAGGACTCGGACTATGGCTCTCACTGCACCGGATAGGACCTTCAATGCGAGACGGCTCGGTGAGGGCGCAGACATCGCCCGGCTGCGGGTGTACGACGGGGTCGAGGTCAGCCTCGAACGCACCTCCGCACCCGGTGCGGAAATGGCCCGCGACGAGATGCTGTGGCCCGGACGAATGCGACGCATCAGCCACGCGCGACTGTGCTGGTGGGGCCTTCCCCATCTCACGGACAGTGCCGGCTTGCTGCTGACCGAACTGGTGACCAACGCCTTCCGATACGGGCAGGGCGCAGAGGTCGGCGTCCGGCTCTCCCGCAACGCCGAAGGGGTCCGCATCGAGGTGGCCGACGGATCGCCGACACGACCCCACGTGCGCATGTCTGCACCGGACGACGAAAACGGCCGGGGCATGTTCCTCGTGTCACAGGTCGCTGACGACTGGGGTGTCAGCGACGACGGCACCCGCACGTGGTGCACCATCACGGTCCCTGAGAAGCAGCCGCGATGACGGCCGCACGCCGGCTGGCCGAGGGCATAACGGAACTGCGGGATCCGCTCCGCGCATGGTTCGCGACGGGCGGTGGCACGAGATCACTCCGCGCAGAACTGCTTCTCCAGCAGCGTGACGCCGTACGTCTTCCCGCCGTCGCCGCTCTTCGAGGGCTGTTCGCCGACCACCGTGTATCCCGCGTCCTCGTAGTAGCGGCGGAGCCGCGTGTTGTCAGCCAGGCAGTCCAGCCGACACATTGCCCGGCCGGAGTCGGAGATCCGCCGCTCGGCTTCGGAGAGCATGATGCGTCCCGCGCCGGGCGGCGCTGTCTCTCGGTCGGTCATCAATCGGTGGACGTAGCCGGCGATCGGCGGTTGCTGTCCCCATGCGGCGGGGTCGTCCCACCACAGTTCCCACGCCCCGACGGTCGGCCCTTCCGGCCCCAGGGTGGCGATCCACACCTCCCCGCCGTGCAGGCGTGCCCGGAAGTGCGATGGTCCCAGCTCGCCGGGCTTCCATTGATCGATGCCGTGCTCGATCTGCCACTGGGCGGCAGCATCTCGGAGGCGCACGAGTTCGGGAAGATCACTTTCGTCGGCCTGCCGGAACGACACGAGCAGATTCGGGGCGGTGTTCGTCATGGGACCAATCTTGTCTCATGCCCCCTGGGGCGCGGGTTGCTCCTCTGGCTCGGTCTATCCGTGCACGTGCATGCGGTTCAGCAGGGCCCGATCGCGGTGCTCGATGGCCTCCCGGACAGGGTGCGGAGTCGGCGGATCTCCCCATTGACGGCCTCCTGCCCCTCGTCGCCATGGCCGCACTCGGCGTGGTCATCGGAGCGGCCTGGCGGCGCGGCCAAACGCCTGGGAGTCAGGGCAGGAAGACAATTTGTCTTCCGCAAGCGCGGCGGCCTTCCCGAGCCCCTCGGGTAGGCCGCCGTCCCCCGAACGGCGCGGTGTGGCGCATCGGGCGGGTCGTGTGCCGTGGCCACCCGCAAGGCCCGCAGAGAGCGCTGTTCACACGCGCCGCAGCAGCGCCACCGGGTAGCGCGCGAACAGCTCGCCCAGCCGCACCGGGCCCTCGCTCTCCGCACCGGTCAGCAGCTCCCGCCAGCGGCCGTCCGCCGGGAGCGGCAGCCGGGTTCCGCGCCAGCCGCCGGACCGCTCCAGGCTGCGCGGCAGCCGGGTGACGGCCGAGACGAGCTGTCCGGAGCGGACGAAGGCGGTGCAGTGCGCGGCGGCCGGACCGCTCGCGAACAGCGGCTCGTACGAGGCGGCGGCGCCGAACCAGCCGGGCCGCTCGCGCCGCAGTCGCAGCGCGGTCGCGGTGAGCAGCAGCTTCTCGGGGACGAGGTCCCCGGACGGCTGCGCCCGCCCCGTCGTACGGGTCGGGTCGGCCGGAGGGAACAGCTCGGCGGGCAGCGGCGGCGCGAAGGCGGCGGGGCGGCGGTTGTCCGGGTCGACCAGCGCCGCGTACTCCCGTTCCGTGCCCTGGTAGAGGTCGGGCACGCCCGGCATCGTCAGATGCAGCAGAGCCGCGCCCAGGACATTGGCGCGGACATACGGGTCGATCCCGCGGTTGAAGCGGGCCAGGGCCGACAGCGGCGCACCGCACGGACCGGCCTCCACGAAGCGGGCCACGGCCTCCTCGTAGCCGGCGTCCCGCTCGGTCCAGCCGGTGCGCAGCGCCGCCTCGCGCGCCGCCTTGAGCAGCGCCGGGACCAGCCGTTCCGGATCCGGCACGCCCAGCCCGAGCGCGGTCTGCCAGCCGACCCACGCGACATGCGGATCGGGGGCGCGCACGCCGTCCACGCGCGCCGTCTGCTCGGTCACCTCCGCGAGCAGTTCGCCCCACCGCTCCGGGCACTCGCTCAGCGCCGCGATGCGGGCCCGCACGTCCGCGCTGCGCTTGGTGTCGTGGGTGGACAAGGCGGTGCCGGTGCCGGGCCAGTCGCGCTGGATACGGGCGCAGTAGGCGTGGAACGCCTCCGCGGAGACCGCCGGGTCATCCGGGTCCCCGCCCACCTCCGCGGCGGACAGCAGCGGCGCGTAGCGGTAACAGGCGGTGTCCTCCACGGATTTGGCCTGCAGCGCCGAGGAGGTCTGGGCGAAGCGCGCGCAGAAGTCCGCCCGGTCGGGGCCGCCCCCGAGCCGGCCGAGGGCCAGGTCCCGCACGACCTCCACGGCGTGCGCCTCCTCGGGAACCTGGAAGGCGGCGCGCGCGCCCTCGGCCGCGTCGGCCAGAAGCGTCACGTCCGTCCCGGAGACCGGGCCGCCGACGGTGGCGTACGGACGGTAGACGGGGATGCGGACCAGCAGTTCGCGGACGGCGGTCCGCAGCGCCCAGGGGGCGTGGTCGTGCAGCGCGGGAGTGGAGTCGCAGATCCGCGCCGCCGTGCGCACCAGCCGGTCCACCTCGGCGGCCAGCTCGTGTGTCACCACCTTGTGCGCGGCGCGGCGCACCGTCGGGGCCCACTCGCCGCCCCGGTCGCGCGCCGGGGCCGCGAAGTCGCGGTAGACGTGGGTGAGTTCGGTGAGCCCGGCCGGGTCGACGAACAGGCCGTCCAGCCGCCGGAGTGCGTCATAGCCGGTGGTGCCCGCCACCGGCCAGCTCGCGGGCAGCTGTTCGTCCCCGCTGAGGATCTTCTCGACCACGGTCCAGCGCGGGCCGCCCGCGGCCTCCCGTACCGCCGCGTCCAGCTGTTCCAGATACCCGCCGGGGTCCGCGAGGCCGTCGGGGTGGTCGATCCGCAGCCCCTCGACGACCCCGTCGCGCAGCAGTTCCAGCAGCTTGGCGTGGGTGGCCGCGAAGACTTCGGGCTCCTCCACGCGCACCCCGATGAGCTCGGAAATGGTGAAGAAACGCCGGTAGTTGAGCTCGGTACGGGCCAGCCGCCACCACCCGAGCCGGTACCACTGGGCGTCGAGCAGCTCAGGCAGCGGCAGCTTCTCCGTGCCGGGGCGCACCGGAAACTCGTGGTCGTGGTAGCGCAGCACCGCGCCGCCGCTCTTTACGTTCTCCGCGCCTTCCACGTCTTCCGCGCTGCCCGTCCGCTCGACCGAGAAGTGCGGCAGTTCGTCACCGAGCCGGCCGCCCAGCACCGGCAGCAGCACCCGTCCGCCGTTCTGCTCCCAGTCGATGTCGAACCAGCGGGCGTACGGCGAGGCCGGGCCGTCCCGCAGCACTTCCCACAGCGGCCGGTTCAACCGCTCCGGCACCGGCATCGCCATATGGTTCGGCACGATGTCCACGATCAGCCCGAGCCCGTGCTCACGGGCGGTCGCCGCCAGCGCGCGCAGCCCGTCCTCGCCGCCCAGTTCGGCCCGTACGGAGCTGTGGTCCACGATGTCGTAGCCGTGCGTCGACCCCGGCACGGCGGCCAGCACGGGGGACAGATGCAGATGCGAGACGCCGAGCGAGGCGAGGTAGGGCACGGCCGCCTCGGCCGCGGCGAACGGGAAGTCCGGCTGGAGCTGCAACCGGTAGGTCGCATCCGGCGCCACCGGCACACTGGACTCGTAAGCGGGCTGCGGCACGCCGCGATCTGGGGTCATGGGAACAGGTGTACCCGTTTGTGGGCTTTTTGCTTCCTCCAACGGGCAGCCGGGCCACAAAAACTACACCGGCCGCCGCAAAACCATCACGCTCCGGTCCACCAGCGCCAGCGTCTCGCCCGCCTTGAGCTTGCGGCCGGCGTCCTTCGGGACGCCCTCTTCGAGGGCGGTGTCCACCACGACCTCCCACTGCTTGCCGTGGTCGACCGGCACGGTGAACTCGCGGGACCTGCTCTGCGCGTTGAACATCAGCAGGAAGGAGTCGTCCACGATGCGCTCGCCGCGCGAGCCGGGCTCGGAGATCGCCCGGCCGTTCAGGAAGACGGTCAGCGACTTGGCCTGCTGGGCCTGCCAGTCCCGCTGCTCCATCTCCTCGCCCTCCGGCGTGAACCACGCGATGTCGGACAGTTCGTCGTGGGTGCCCTCCACCGGGCGGCCGTGGAAGAAGCGGCGGCGGCGGAAGACGGGGTGGTCGCGGCGCAGCCACACCATGGTGCGGGTGAACGCGAGCATCGCGCGGGCCGAGGCGTCGACGTCGGCCTCCGGACCGGCCGCCTCCGCCCCCTCGATCCCGCCGACGGTCTCGGGGCCCTCAGTGTCCTCGGTGTCCTCGGTGTCCGCCGGCTCGTCATCGTCGAAGCTGCTGCCCTCCGCCTTGGGCCACCGCACCCACGCGAGTTCGTTGTCCTGGCAGTAGACGTTGTTGTTGCCGTCCTGCGAGCGCGCGAACTCGTCGCCGTGGCTGAGCATCGGCACGCCCTGGGACAGCATCAGGGTCGCGATGAAGTTCCGCCGCTGTCGGGCGCGGAGCGCGAGGATCGCCGGGTCGTCGGTCGGGCCCTCCGCCCCGCAGTTCCAGGACCGGTTGTGGCTCTCGCCGTCCTGGTTGTCCTCGCCGTTGGCCTCGTTGTGCTTCTCGTGGTAAGAGACCAGGTCGTTCAGGGTGAAGCCGTCGTGGCAGGTCACGAAGTTGATCGAGGCCAACGGCCGGCGGCCGTCGTCCTTGTAGAGGTCGGAGGAGCCGGTGAGCCGGGAGCCGAACTCGGCGAGCGTGCGCTGCTCGCCGCGCCACAGGTCGCGGACGGTGTCGCGGTATTTGCCGTTCCACTCGGTCCACAGCGGCGGGAAGTTGCCCACCTGGTAGCCGCCCTCGCCGACGTCCCAGGGCTCGGCGATCAGTTTCACCTGGCTGACCACCGGGTCCTGCTGCACCAGGTCGAAGAACGAGGACAGCCGGTCCACCTCGTGGAACTGCCGGGCCAGGGTCGCCGCGAGGTCGAAGCGGAATCCGTCCACCCGCATCTCGGTGACCCAGTAACGCAGCGAGTCCATGATCATCTGGAGTACGTGCGGGCTCCGCATCAGCAGCGAGTTCCCGGTCCCCGTGGTGTCCGTGTAATAGCGCCGGTCGGCGGCCAGCCGGTAGTACGACGCGTTGTCGATGCCCCGGAAGGACAGCGTCGGACCGAGATGATTGCCCTCGGCGGTGTGGTTGTAGACCACGTCGAGGATCACCTCGATCCCGGCCGCGTGCAGCGCCCGTACCGCCGTCTTGAACTCCAGCACCTGCTCGCCCCGGTCGCCCCACGAGGCGTAGGAGTTGTGCGGGGAGAAGAAACCGACGGTGTTGTAGCCCCAGTAGTTCGCGAGCCCCTCGTCCACCAGCCGGTGGTCCTGGATGAACTGGTGCACCGGCATCAACTCGATCGCCGTGACGCCCAGCCGGGTGAGGTGCTCGATGACCGCCGGGTGCGCCAGGGCCGCGTAGGTGCCCCTGACCTCCTGCGGCAGGTCCGGGTGTCGCATGGTGAGGCCCTTGACATGGGCCTCGTAGATCACCGTGTGCTGGTACTCCGTGCGCGGCGGCCGGTCGTCGGCCCAGTCGAAGTAGGGGTTGATCACCACCGAGGTCATGGTGTGCGGCGCGGAGTCGAGGTCATTGCGCTTGTCGGGGTGCTCGAAGTGATAGCCGTAGACCGCTTCGTCCCAGTCGATGCGGCCGCTGACGGCCTTCGCACACGGGTCGATCAGCAACTTGGCGGAATTGCACCGGTCGCCTCTGCCCGGTTCGTACGGCCCGTGCACCCGGAATCCGTAGCGCTGCCCCGGCATGATGCCCGGCAGATAGGCGTGCCGCACGAAGGCGTCGGTCTCCCGCATCTCCACAGCGGTCTCCGACCCGTCATCCCGCAACAGGCACAGCTCGATACGGTGCGCGGCTTCGGAGAAGACCGCGAAATTCGTTCCCGCGCCGTCGTATGTGGCGCCGAGGGGGTATGCCTGACCCGGCCAGACCTGCATGATGTCGACTCTTCCATAGCGGAATCGGAATCCTTGCCCAGCAGAGGGCCCTGCGGGTGCCTTTCGCCAGATCTTCCTCAGAACGGGGGCGTGCACGCGTCATTTCTGTACGCCCCGGTACGCCTCCATACGCCTCAATGGGTGACAGTCCAGTACCCCGGCAGCCGCGTGCGCAGTCATGACACGCGTTTCCAGGCCCTGCGCGCCGTACAGCCCGCGCACCCGTCCCGCTGCGCGGCGTGAGTCCCGTCGGCCCCTCCGCGCGACCTGAGTCGCACCCGCCCCGCCGTACGGAGCGCGCCCCGTCCGTTCACGACCGCTGATCGGATTTTCCTCGGAACAGGGGGCAACCCCTTCATCGTTCCGCTCGTCTCAACCCATGGACACCGCATACTCCGTATGCGGTCGGGTGGGACAGCAGGGGGTGGATGTGCGGAGCTTGATACGCCGTCACCTGGGCAAATTGGTTGCGGGTTCGGCCATCGCGGTGACAAGCACCGCGGTGATGATCGGCGTGACACTGCCGAGCGATGCCGTAGGGGACCCGTCACGAGGACGTGGTGGCAGTAGCGACACCACGTCGGCCCAGGGGCGACAAGGGGCGCAGGGCGAAGAGGCCGGAGCGGACCGGGCGCAGCGCCCGCGGCCGGGCACCGTCGAGGAGGCGCCGCCGCAGGGGGAGACCGGCGTCGGCCGCGACGGACTGACGGACGACGAGTTGAAGCGGGCCGAACAGCTCGCGCTCAACCGGGGGTTCCGCAGTGCGAGCGAGGACGTCGAGGGGGACACCGGACCGGAGCGGCTGAGCACCAACCTCGCCGAGCTGGAGCCCTCGGAGGTCGACGACGCGAATCCGCCGCGCCGCGCCGACATCACGTACTACGACTACAAGGACGACACCTACGTCACCAAAACCGTCAACCTCACCAGCGGCAAGGTCGAGGCGACGGACACCCAGCACGGTGTCCAGCCGCCGCCCGGCCGCGAGGAAGTGGCGGAAGCCGTCCGGCTGGTGCTCAAGAGCCCGCTCGGCGACGGTCTGAAGAAGGACTACCGGGACGCCACCGGCAAATCGCTGGCCGGGCCCGAGCAGCTGAGGGTGACCGGCTTCGTCTACCGGGTGGACGAGGAGAACAGCGGTGCTGCCGACGTCCAGGACTGCGGACGGCACCGCTGCGTGCGGTTGTTCACCAAGGTGAAGGGCGGGCCGTGGATCGACACCCGGTCCCTGGTCATCGACCTCAGCGCGCGAAAGGTCAGCCGGCTCAGCTGAGTCCGGCCGGCGTCCGCGCGACCATGGCGCGGCAGCCGCTCGGCGCGACCACCGAACTTTCGGCGCTTCTCCAGGCCGAGCTCTGACGGACTGCTTCGCACCGCGTCATACGTGACGCATCGCAATGCACGCGATATGCGATGCACGCGATGTACGCGGTGCATGTGAAGGATCAAGGAGTTATCACCCATGCGTGAAAGAGCGTTGAGCCGCGCCCGGAAACGGGTCGCGGCGGCCATCGGAACAGCGGCACTGCTCGCCGTCGCGGGCGCGGCGGCCGGTCCGGCCGGCGTCGCCCAGGCGGCGTCCCCCGCCTCGGCCCGCAAGGCCCCGGCGGCGGCTGCCGACTGCAGCGCCGCGTCGAAGATCGAGCAGAAGCTCGACGGCGGCACCATCTGGCGGATGTGCTGGCACTACGAGAGCAACGCCGGGCTGGTGCTCGACAAGGTCTCGTACCAGCCCAAGGGCGAGGCGGCGCCGATCATGGTGCTCACCTCGGCCAAGCTCGCCCAGATCCATGTGCCCTACGACGACGGCAAGGTCGAGTACGACGACCTCACCGGTCAGGGCTTCGGCCAGGGGCTCCAGCCGATGGACCCGGCGGAGTGCCCCGGCGGCACCATCAAGACCGTCAAGGTGCCGGAGCCGTGGGACCCGGCCCAGGGGAACGTCAAGGGCCTGTGCACCACGACCCGCGCCCGCGGCCACGCCTACCGGATGGCGGGCGACCAGCCTGGCAAGGTCTGGCAGTCGCAGGGCAAGGACCTGCTCGTCTACACGGTGAACCAGGTCGGTTGGTACGAGTACATCACCGAGTGGCGCTTCTCCAGCGACGGCGCCATCAACATGCAGGTCGGCGCGACCGGCACCCTCGCGCCGGAGGACTACGACGCGGGCGACGGCCGCGGCTGGCCGATCGGCAAGGGCGCCAAGGACTACGCCACCAGTCACGCGCACAACGTCTTCTGGCGGCTCAACTTCGGCCTCGACGGCTCGTCGAAGGGCAAGGTCGAGCAGTACGACTCGAAGACCACCCAGCAGGCCGGCCAGCTGCCGAAGACCAAGACCACCCGCACCCCGGTGACCAAGGAGCTGGCGGGCGACGCCGCGCCGCTGCGCTGGTGGCGGATGGTCAGCGCGACGGGCAAGAACAAGGACGGCCACAAGCGCTCGTACGAGATCGTGCCCGGCCACACCAGCAAGTACGCCGGCCGTAGCTACACCAAGCACGACGTCTACTTCACCGACTACAAGAAGTGCGAACAGTTCGCGAGCCACAACCTGCCGAACTGCGGGGCCGGGGTCGGCAAGAGCGTCGACAAGTGGGTGAACGGCCAGACCCTCAAGCACCCCATCGCCTGGGTCAACATCGGCTTCCACCACATCGCGCGCGATGAGGACCAGGAGCCGATGCCGGTGCACTGGCAGGGCTTCCAGCTCTCCCCGCGCGACGTCACGGCTATGAGTCCGCTCACTCCGCCGGCGCTCGCGGGCCACAACGGCCATCAAGAACAGTAGAGTTGATGAAACACTGAACAGTTCCTGCTGCACCGCTTCCCGCCAGCACAGTACTCTGCCTTGATCGTTGGACGGGGCGGGAGGCGGTGCACAGGTGAGTTCGGGCGGGCGTGAGTTGCCACCGGGTGACGGATGTCATGAGGGCGGCTCCGTCGACGCACCACCCGGAGCGCTGTCCCTGGCCCGGCCGATGGAGATCGGGGCGGAACTGGACTGGGGCGCCGAGGCGTGGGCCGAGGTGCGCACCCGCGCCCGGCGGGCCGGGCGGGCCTATATCTGGCTGAACCTCGTCGAGCAGCGGCTGCGCTCGGTCGTCGGGGCGATACTGCGACCCGTCTACGAGCCGGTGCACGGCGACGAGTGGGTGGTCGCCGCCGCGGGCCCGGCCGGCCAGGAGTGGGTGCAGCGGGCCGTCGCCGTACGCGAGGTGAGCCGGCGCAAGGGCTATCTGCTCGACCCGGCCGACGACAACGTTCTCAGCTTCCTCACGCTGCCGCAGCTGCGCGAGCTGCTGGTGCAGCACTGGCCGTGCTTCGAGCCGTACCTCGCCGACCGGCGGGAGCTCGAACTCGCCCTCGACGAGCTGGAAGTGTCGCGCAACATCGTCTCCCGCAACCGGGCGCTGTCCGAGACCGTGCTCGCCCAGGCGGAGCGGGCCTGCGCGCGGCTCCTCGACATCCTCGGCTCCGGAACCGCCACCGCCCCCGGCCGGCCGCGGACCGCCGACCGGCTGCCGGTCGACGCCTTCGAGGACCTGGTGGGGGACCGGTACGCGGACGTGGTCGGCGTGCACCCCGACCGGGTCAGGCTGCAACGCCAGCTGCCCGCGGAGGACCTCTTCGGCGGCGCCCGGCGGCTCGACGCCATCGGCATCGGCCTCAATCTGCTGGTGCAGAACTTCTCCGGGCGGCGGATGGTCCGGCTGGCCGAGACGGGCTGCCGGGTCCGGCTGCTGTTCCTCAACCCGGCGAGCAGCGCGGTCCGCCGCCGGGAGCGCGAACTCGGCCTCAAGAAGGGCGAGCTGAGCCGCTCCATCGAGATGAACATCCTGCACATGCGGCGGGTCCGCGCCCGGCTGCGCGACGAGGCGGCCTTCGAGATCCGGGTCTTCGACGAGACGCCGCGCTTCACCGCCTACCTGGTGGACGGCGACAGCGCGGACGGCCTCGCGGTCGTCCAGTCCTATCTGCGCCGGGCGCGCGGCATGGAGGTCCCGGTGCTGGTGCTGCGCGGCGGCGGGCGCAATCTGCTGCGGGACGGCAAGGAGAGCGAACACGGGCTCTTCGAGATCTACCGCGAGGAGTTCGAGAACGAGTGGGCCGACTCGCGGCCGGTGTCCTGACCGGAGGGGAGCGGGCCGGAGTCCCGGCTGGGTGCTCCGGCCGGCCCGCGGCTGGTCCGACCGGGTCCGCCGGGTGTTCCGACCGGGTCCGCTGGGTGTTCCGGCCGGGCCCGCGGGGTGTTCCGACCGGGCCCGTGGCGCTGTCAGTGGTGCGTGGGAGGCTGGAGCCCAGTCGCGGGAACGGACCACGAAGGAGGGCCTCCATGGGGTGGCACCAGGAGCTGTTGATCGGCTTCGACCTGGAGACGACGGGTACGGACCCGAGCGCCTCGCGGATCGTCACGGCCGCCGTCCTGGAGGTCAAGGAAGGCGTGCCGATAGGCCGCCGCGAGTGGCTGGCCGATCCGGGGGTGCCCATTCCGGACGAGGCCGCGGCGATCCACGGGGTGACCACGGAGCGCGCCGCCGCCGAGGGCCGCCCGGCGGCCGAAGTGGTCGAGGAGATAGCGCGGGTCCTGGTCGGCTACTGGCAGACGGGGGTGCCGGTGGTCGCGTACAACGCCGCTTTCGACCTCACCATGCTGGCCGCGGAGTTGCGGCGGTACGGCCTCGCGTCCCTCTCGGAGCGGCTCGGCGGCGAGGTGGGACCGGTCCTCGACCCGTACACCATCGACCGCGCGGTCGACCGCTACCGCAAGGGCAAGCGCACCCTGGAGGCGACCTGCGCGGTCTACGGCGTGGCGCTGGACGGCGCGCATGAAGCGGGCGCGGACGCGCTCGCGGCGGTGCGGGTCGCCTGCGCCGTCGCCGAGCGGTACGAGCAGGTGGGCGGCGCGGACCTGTGGGAGCTGCACCGCTCGCAGATCGGCTGGTACGCGGACTGGGCGGCGGGCTACCAGCAGTGGCTGCGCAAGAAGGGCACGCCGGACGCGATAGTCGAGGCCCGCTGGCCGCTTCGCTAAGCGCGGGCAGCCTGAGCGCGGGCCTGCGGGGCGGTCAGGCGCGGATCTTGAGGACCCGGTCGTAGACGTGCAGGACCTCCACGCGGCGGTCCGGGCGGTCCGGGTCGGGGAAGGTGACGGCGAGCCGCCGGCCGTCGTCCGCGGCCTGCCAGTGGCCGGTCACCGCGTCGGGCGCGTCGCCGCGGCCGATGGGGTGGCCGGTGAAGGTGCCGTCCGCCGCCAGCTCCAGACCACGCCGTCCGCGCGCGGGGGGAAAGGGGAAATCGGCGGGGCGGTAGACCGCCACGCCCTCGGTGTCCTCCTCATAGGAATGCACCCAGCTCCGGAACAGGCCGGAGGGGAGTTCGCTCATGTCTCAACCGCCTCCCTGATCAACCCAGTTGTGACGACGGCTCGGGCCGGCGGGACCACCTGTCCCTGTACCGCCCCGGCACGGGCACGATCTGGATTCTCGAAAACCCGTGAGACCCGCCCGGCCGCCGGGCAGCCAGCCGCACCCTCAGAAAGGAAACCAACGAACCGTCGGGTCGTCGTCCCGCAAGGACGCGACCCGGCGCCGGAACTCGGCGAGAGCCCTGGCGTTGCCCGGCGCGTGCTGGGCGACCCACGCGCAGCTCGCCGTCTCCCGCGCACCGCGCAGCACCGTGCAGCCGGCCCACTCCCGTACGTCCCAGCCGTACGCGGCGGTGAACGCGTCGTAGGCGGCCGGGTCGAGACCATAGCGGTCCCGGCTCAGGGCCATCACCACGAGGTCGTGCTCGCGCAGATCGCTCGCGAAGGTCTCCAGGTCGACCAGCACCGGGCCGTCCGGTCCGACCTGCACATTGCGCGGCAGCGCGTCGCCGTGGATCGGGCCGGGCGGCAGTTGGGGCGTCAGCGTGGCGGCGGCCTCGGCGAAGCCGTCCCGGCGGCCCCGGAGGTAATCCGCGTCCGCCGGGTCGATGGCCTCGCCCGCGAGCCGCAGCCAGCGCTCGACCCCGCCCAGCAATTCGCGCCGGGGGAGGGAGAGCCGCGGCCGGGGCTCCGGCTCCGCGTCCGGCCCCGGCTGCGCAACCGTGCCGGCGTCCGCCCCCGAGTCCGGCCCCGCGTCCGGCTCCGGCAGCGCGTGCACCAGCCGGAGCAGCTCGGCGAGGTCGACCGCTCCGGCCGGCCGTACCGGATCGGGCAATTGCTCCCAGAAGGTGACGAGATGGCCGTCGAACGGGAGCGGCTGCTCCGGCCCGTACCGCCGGCTCGGCCGTACCGCCGGCAGGCCCTCCGCGGCCAGCCAGTCGGCGACCCGCAGCTCGCGCGCGGCCCGGTCCCACAGCTCCAGGTCCCGGCCGATGCGCACCACCAGGGACAGGCTGTCGAGCGCGAACACGGCGTTCTCGCCGAGCGCGAGCAGCCGCGCCTTCGCGGAGCCGTCGCGGTAGTGCGGCAGGGCGGCCGCGAGCACGGTACGAGCCCGTTCCTCGGTGAATGTCCTCTGAGCCACGCCGTGCCTTCCGCCGAATCGATCACCCCCAGTGTTCCACCCGCGTGCGGCACGCTTGACGCGCGCCCCGCTCGTCAGCACGATGACGGCGGCTGCCGACCGGACGCGTGCGGCCGATCCGATAGGACCGAGCCGCGCTTGAAGGAGCCCTTGCCGTGACCCTGGCGACCGCGACGAAGCGGTCCGGCGAACCCGCACCCGGCAGTCCGCGCAGGGCGCGCGACCCGGCCACCTGGTTCCTCGTGCTGCCCGCGCTGATCCCGATCCTGATCCTGAGCGTCGGCCCGCTGCTCTACGGCATCGCGCTGGCCTTCACCGACTCGCAGGCGGGCCGTACCGAACCCACCGAGTGGGTCGGGCTGCTGAACTTCTCCGACCTGCTGCACGACAGCCTGTTCTGGGACTCGTTCCGGATCGGGCTGCTCTGGGCGGTCGGGGTGACGGTCCCGCAGTTCGCGCTGGCGCTCGGCCTGGCCCTGCTGCTCAACGTGAACCTGCGCTTCCGCTGGCTGGCCCGCGCGCTGGCGATCATCCCCTGGGCGATGCCCGAGGTCGTCGTCGGCATCATGTGGCGGCTCGTCTACCACCCCGACGCGGGCATCCTCAACGAGTCGCTGCGCGACCTGGGGCTGGGCGACGGCAGAGCCTGGCTCACCGGCTTGGCCACCGCGCTGCCCGCGGTGATCGTCGTCGGCATCTGGGCCGGAATGCCGCAGACCACCGTCGCGCTGCTGGCCGGACTCCAGAACGTCCCGCGCGAGCTGCACGAGGCCGCCGCGATGGACGGCGCGGGCGCCTGGCGCCGCTTCCGTACCGTCACCTGGCCCGCCCTGAAGCCGATCGCGCTCGCGATCACCGCGCTCAATTTTATTTGGAACTTCAATTCCTTCGCCCTGGTCTATGTGCTCACCAGCGGCGGTCCCGGCGGGCGCACCCGGCTGCCGATGCTCTTCGCGTACGAGGAGGCCTTCCGCTACGGCCAGTTCGGGTACGCGGCGGCGATGGGCTGTGTGATGGTCGCGGTGATCTCCGTGCTGCTGGCCGTCTTCCTCGCGGGCCGGCTGAAGGGGGACGACCAGTGACCGAGCGACCTGATGCCGAGCGACCTGATGCCGAGCGACCCGGTGCCGGGCGACCGGATACCGAGCGATCCGCGACCGGGCCGACGCCGGGACGTAAGCCGGCGGGCCGGGCGCCGGCCGGCCGCGCCCTCAAGCGCCGGGCCGGCCGCACCGGCCAGTACGCCGCGCTGTTCTGCTACTTGGTCTTCCTCGCCTTCCCGCTGTTCTGGCTGCTCTCGACCGCCTTCAAGCCGCCGCGCGAGCTGGCGACCGTCCACCCGGGCTGGATTCCCGATCAGCCCACCCTCGACAACTTCCGGCAGGCCTTCGACGAGCAGCCGCTGTTGCAGGCCGCCGCGAACAGCCTGATCGCGGCGGCGAGCGCGGCGCTGATCTCCGTGCTGCTGGCGACGCCGATGGCGTACGTGATGGCCCGGCACCAGGGGCGGCCGGCGAAGGCCGCCACCGGGTGGGTGCTGGTCAGCCAGGCGTTCCCGTTCGTGCTGGTGATCATCCCGCTGTTCCTGGTCCTCAAGAACCTGCGCCTGATCGACTCGCTGCCGGGCCTGATCATGGTCTACGTCGTGTGGTCGCTGCCCTTCGCGCTCTGGATGCTCGCCGGGTACGTGAAGGCCGTGCCGCCCGAGCTGGAGGAGGCCGCCGCGGTCGACGGGGCGGGCCGGCTGCGCACCCTCGTGTCGATCGTCGCCCCGCTGCTGGCCCCGGGCATCGTCGCCACCGGACTGTTCGCCTTCATCACCGCCTGGAACGAGTTCTTCTTCGCGCTCGTCCTGCTCAAGTCCCCGGAGAAACAGACGATGCCGGTCGTCCTGACCCATTTCCTCGGTGCGGAGGGCGTCGCCGACCTCGGTCCGCTCGCCGCCGCCGCGCTGCTCGCGACCCTCCCCAGCCTGGTGATCTTCGCGCTCATCCAGCGCCGGATCACCGGTGGGATGCTGACCGGGGCGGTGAAGAGCTGATGCGCCGCCGCACCCTGCTGGCGGCGGCGCTGGCCGCGCCCGCCGCCGCGCTGCTGCCCGGCTGCGCCGCCGAGCGCAGGGGCCGGGACGCGGACGGCGGGATCACGCTGCGCTTCCAGTCGCTGGCCTGGCAGAAGGAGTCGGTCGAGGCCAACAAGCAGCTGGTGGCGGAGTGGAACCGCGCGCACCCCACGGTCCGGATCCGCTACGTCCAGGGCAGCTGGGACAACGTGCACGACCAACTGCTCACCTCCTTCGAGGGCGGCGAGCAGCCGGACATCATCCACGACGCCTCCGACGACCTCGCGGAGTTCGCGTACGGCGGCGATCTCGCCGACCTGACCGGGCTGCTCCCGCAGCGGCTGCGGGACGACATCCCGCAGCGCAGCTGGGGCACCGCGACCTTCGACCGGAAGATCTACGGGGTGCCGTTCCTCCAGGAGCCGCGCGTCCTGATCGCCAACCGCACGCTGCTGAGGAAGGCCGGGGTGCGGCTGCCGACCCCCGCGAAGCCGTGGAGCTGGCCGGAGTTCGAGCGGGTCGCGCGCGAGCTGAGCGGTGGCCGCGGCCGCTCGGGCAGCGGCGGCTCCGGGACGTACGGGGTCGCCTGGCCGCTCAAGGACCCGGTCTCGGCGACCCTCAACCTCTCCCTGTCGACCGGCGGCCGGATGTTCCACCGGCGGCCGGACGGCCGGACCGAGATCCGCTTCGACGCGGCCGACCGGCAGGTCCCGCGCGTCGTCCACGACCAGGTCAACCGGGACCGCAGTGCCTCGGGGAGCACGCTGGGCATGGGCGGCTCGGACACCCTGCCGGGCTTCTTCGCGGGCAGATACGCGATGGTGCCGCTCGGCTTCTCGTACCGCCAACAGCTCGACCAGCAGGCTCCCAAGGGCTTCGACTGGACCGTGCTGCCCGCGCCGGCCGGCCGCGCGGGCCTGGCGCAGGGCGTCAGCCCGCAGACCCTCTCCGTCGCCGAGGACTGCCCGTTCAAGAAGGAGGCGGTCGCCTTCATCGACTTCCTGCTGCGGCCACGCAACATGGTGCGGCTCGCGCTGGGCGACTGGATGCTGCCGACCGGCGCCGAGGCGCTGAAGGATCCGGCGCTGCACCGCGCCGAGCACGGCTGGGCCACTGGCACCGCGCTCGCGGGGCACCTGCGCCCGGCCCCCGCGCAGACCGTGCGGGGCTACCCGGAGTGGAAGGACAAGGTCGCGACTCCGGCGCTCCAGGAGTACTACAGCGGCGCCATCGATCTGGGCGAGCTGCGGCACCGGCTGGTGAAGGACGGGAATCTGGTGCTGGCGCGGTATCAGCGGTAGGGGGCGGGGCGCGGGTACCCCCGCGAGCGCGGCGTCGCGGAACGCGGTTACGTCGCGGAACGCAGATACCCGAAATGAGTTGAACGAGACGTCTCGTCTCGCATAGCCTGGCGGCATGACGCCACCGAAGCGCGCCCACATCGCCATGTTCAGCATCGCGGCCCACGGGCATGTGAACCCGAGCCTGGAAGTGATCCGCGAACTCGTGGTCCGCGGTCACCGCGTCAGCTACGCCATCCCCGAGTCCTTCGCCGAGACCGTCGCCGAGACCGGCGCGGAGCCGCGGATCTACACCTCGGTGCTGCCGACCGAGGGCGACCCGGAGGCCTGGGGGACGGAGCTGATCGACAACATCGAGACGTTCCTGGCGGACGCCGTCCAGGCGCTGCCGCAACTGACCAAGGCATTCCGGGGCGACGAGCCCGACCTGGTCCTCTACGACATCACGGCCTGGCCGGCCCGCGTCCTGGCGCACCGCTGGGACGTGCCCGTGGTGCAGCTCTCGCCCAACCTCGTCGCCTGGGAGGGGTATGAGGAGGAGGCGGTGGCCGAGGCGTACCGGGAGCTGAAGAAGACGCCGCGCGGCAGCGCGTACTACGAGCGCTTCAACGACTGGATCGCCGCCAACGGCATGACGATCGACCCCGACCGCTTCGTCGGCCGCCCCGATCGCTGCCTCGCGCTGATCCCCGGCGCGCTCCAGCCCCACCTGGACCGGGTCGACCCCTCGGTCTACACCTTCGTGGGCGCGTGCCAGGGCGACCGCGGACACCAGGGGGAGTGGCGCCGCCCGGCCGGCCTCGCGGCGACGGACAAGGTGCTGCTCGTCTCGCTCGGCTCCTCGTACACCAAGGAGCCCGGCTTCTACCGCGAGTGCCTCGAAGCCTTCGGCGGTCTCGACGGCTGGTATGTGGTGCTACAGATCGGCAAGCACGTCGACGTCGCCGAACTCGGCCCCGTCCCGGCCAACTTCGAGGTGCGCGACTGGGTGCCGCGGCTGGCCGTGCTCAGGCAGGCCGACGCCTTCATCACGCACGCCGGCGCGGGCGGCAGCCAGGAGGGGCTCGCCTGCGCGGTGCCGATGGTCGCGGTCCCGCAGGCCGTCGACCAGTTCGGCAACGCCGACATGCTCCAGAGCCTGGGCGTCGCCCGGCATGTGCCCAAGGAGGAGGCCACCGCGCGGACGCTGCGCGAAGCGGTGCTCGCGCTCGTCGGGAACCCCCGGGTGGCGGCGGCTTCGCGGGCGCTTCAGCGGTCGATGGCCGCCGAGGGCGGAACCCGGCGAGCCGCCGATCTCATCGAAGCCGAGCTGCTGGACATGTCACCGACACCCGCACTTCAAGAGACGGCTACCCCCCGGTAAAGGTTGTATGGCGTACACCTTGTTACTTGGTCAACAACCTTCTTAACGTCAGAGTGAACACTTTCCGGACGCCAGGAAGTTGACCATGCACCGACACATACCGCCCCTCGCAGAGGTGCGCCGCACCACCGAGAAGAAGCGCGACGCCTGGTGGACCGTGCTGCTCGTCGACCCGGTCGCCACACCGCTGGTGCGCTGGACCGCGATGCGCACCCGGATCACCCCCAACCAGATCACCTGGTTCGCTCTTCTTCTCGGGCTCGCGGCCGCCGCCTGCTTCGCGAACGGCAGCTGGGGCTGGCTGCTCGTCGGGGCGGCGCTCTACCACGTCAGCTTCATCCTCGACTGCATGGACGGCAAGCTCGCCCGGCTGACCGGCAACGGCTCGGTCTTCGGCGCCTGGCTGGACTACGTCTTCGACCGGCTGCGCGTGCTGGCCTGCGCGATCGCGCTGATGAGCGGCCAGTACAACCGCACCGGCGACACCGTCTACCTCTGGCTGGCGCTCGCCGTCGTCTTCCTCGACATGCTGCGCTACCTCGACGCCCTGGAGATCTTCAAGATCCGCCACGGCATGCGCAAGCAGATCAAGACCCGGGTCCGGCAGGCCCGCCGCGCGGACCGCCATGCGGAACTCTCCTTCATGGAGGACCTGCTGCGGGACAACCCCGAAGCCGACATGGAGCAGGACCAGGCGACGGCCGCGACCCTCGCCTCGGACCCGGACGGCATGGAGAACGCCGACGGCACGATCGGCGACGGCGCCGACGAAGCCGCCGCCGCGCTGACCGGCATCCCCAGCCCGCGCAAGCCCGCGGTCGTCGACCTGCACCAGGAGTTCCGGAGCCGCTTCCCCTGGTACACCCGCTTCCGCTCGCTGCTGCTGCGCCACCGCATCCGTACGCACCTGATCAGCGGCATCGAGTTCCAGATGGCCGTCTTCATCATCGCCCCCGCCGTGGACGCGGTCGCCCCGGTGACCATCGGCGCGGGCGTGCTGCTGCTCGTCTTCGAACTCGCCATCATCTACAAACTGCTGCTCTCCACCCGGGACTTCACCCGCACCATCAACTCCTTCGGGCCGCCCCCCGCGCCGTCGCCCGCGCTCGCCGCGGTGCCCGGTCCGGCGCTCGCCGAGCCCGTGGCCGAGCAGCCGCCGGCCGGCCGGCCCCTCACCGGCCCGGCCGTCAGACCCTGACGCGATCCGGCTGGTCCCCGCCCTCATGGGCGCGCGGCGGCGCGGAACCCGGCTCCGCTGCCGGGCTCCGCGCCGTCGTCCATCGGTGGCGCGCGCTCCAACCGCCCGCGCGGGCCGCGATCGCGCCTGGCCTGCTCGCGTGCGCATCGCTCCTGTGAGCGCCGTTACGGCGGGTCTCCGCCACGGTCTTCCCCCTCGTACCCGGCGGCGTTACCGCACCGCCGCCTCCTCCTCCTCGAAGTTACGGCGGCGAAGGGCCCGCATCGTCGTGCTGAGCGGTGAGCCGGTGCGCGGTGCTCTCCACCTTGGGGAGTGGGGGAATCCTCGGGAAGGCTGACCCAGGTCCCTTACAGGTAAAGGGAGTTGGGACATGTACGACACGTAAAACGTGTCAGCTCATGCCAAATGGGTGGCCAATTTAGCTGTTTTTAACGGTATTTGAAATTTCGCAGATCCGTTGCATATGTCACACCGGCCGGTATCCGTTGAAACGGCACCGGCGATCCGACAGGGTTTCGAGCCAGCCCGCTGACGATCTTTCCGTCGGCCGGGCTGAGCACAGCAGTGTTTCCACAGTTTCACCGTTTTCATCCCCCCACACCGCTAACGAGGAGAACCTCGTCATGGCAAGTCACAAGCGTCTCGGCAGACGACGGCTCATCGCGGCGATAACCGCGGTCGCGGCAGCCTCCGCCATCGGGGCCATCGCGGCCCTGCCGGCCGGCGCCACGCCCGCCGAAGGCACCATCTACGGTGCCGGCGCCAAGAGCGCCGTCGACGGCAGCTACATCGTCCTGCTCGACAAGGACACCCGCAGCGCCGGCGACGGCCTGAAGGCCGAGAAGGCCGACGGCGCCGACAACAAGGAACTGGCCGCGCGGTACGGCGGCAAGGTGAAGCGGAACTACACGGCGGCGCTGGACGGCTTCGCGGCCGGCGGCCTCTCCGAGACCGAGGCCAAGCGGCTCGCCGCCGACCCGTCCGTCGACAAGGTCGTCCAGAACAAGAAGTTCACCATCAGCGCCACCCAGGCCGACCCGCCGTCCTGGGGCCTGGACCGCATCGACCAGGCGGCCACCAAGGGCGACAAGAAGTACACCTACCCCGCCGCCGCGGGCACGGGCGTCACGGCGTACGTCATCGACACCGGCGTGCGGATCACCCACGACGACTTCCAGGGCCGCGCTGCCTCCGGCTTCGACGCCATCGACGGCGGCCCGGCGGACGACGGCAACGGCCACGGCACGCACGTCGCCGGCACCATCGCCGGCGCTCAGCACGGCGTGGCCAAGAAGGCCAAGGTCGTGGGCGTGCGGGTGCTCGACAACGAGGGCTCAGGCACCACCGAGCAGGTCGTCGCGGGCATCGACTGGGTCACCGAGAATCACCAGGGCCCCTCCGTCGCCAATATGAGCCTCGGCGGCGGCGCCGACCCGGCGCTCGACGAGGCGGTGAAGAAGGCAATCGCCTCCGGCGTGACCTTCGCGGTCGCGGCGGGCAACGAGAGCGCCGACGCGGGCAAGGGCTCGCCCTCCCGGGTGAAGCAGGCGATCACCGTCGCCTCCAGCACCGACGCCGACGAGCAGTCCGACTTCTCCAACTTCGGCAGCGTGGTGGACCTCTACGCCCCGGGCTCGGACATCACCTCGGACTGGAACGACAGCGACAGCGGGACCAAGACCATCTCCGGCACCTCGATGGCCACCCCGCACGTCGTCGGCGCCGCGGCCGTCTACCTCAGCGGCCACCCGGCGGCCACCCCCGCCCAGGTCGCCAAGGCGCTGACCGGGGGCGCGACCCCCGACAAGATCAGCAACCCGACCGAGGGCACCCCGAACAAGCTGCTGAAGGTCGTCAAGTAGCCGTCGGGTAACCTCCGCGCTCGCGACACCCCGGCCGCCGTGCCCCGCCCCCAAGGGGCACGGCGGCCGGTCTCGTGTCCGGGGCCGTGCGGCCGTGCCCGTGCTTCTGTGCCCGTGCCCGAGCTGTCCCCGGATGTCAGTGCCGCGAGCGCCGATGCCAGCTGAACCCGCCGGGCAGCCGCACCGAGGCCTCGCGCCGGCCGTGCGAGCCGAGGACGGCGTGCGCCCTGCGCGACCCGTACTCCAGTGACCAGCGGTGTCCGTTGATGGTGAGATGGACGAGCCTGGGGATGATCGTCACTCGCTTGTGGTAGTGCACCGACATGGCGGCCTCCTCGCGCGTCTACTGCCTCGCCCCATGGTGCGTCAGGATCGCCCGCGGACCGTTGCTCCTGGGGCGCCATGGCATACGAACGAGAAGGGGGAGGCGTGCTCGACCGGCGCGCACCCGGCTCACTCGCCGTCCGGCTCACTCCCCGTACACCGCCTCCCCGTACACCGCCTCCCCGTACACCGCCTCCCCGTACACCGCCTCACTCCCCGTACAGCAGCTCGGCCGAAGGCGTCGTGGCCGTCCGGATGCCCGGTGCGGTGTACGCGAAGTTCAGCACCACGCGGCGCAGCCCGGCCCGCCGCAGCGGGGTCACCCGGTGCGCGGTGGTGTCGCTGCGCAGCAGATACGCGTCGCCGGGCCGGTGGTGGGCGCGCAGCGCGCGGGCCGTGCCGAGGTCGTCCAGGCCGCGCGCGTGCGGTGCGTACTCCAGCAGCCCGCCGTCCCGCGCGGAGCGCGGCGCCTCAGCGAAGATCACCAGCGCGAACGGGTAGTCGTCGAAGTGCGCCCCGTGCGTATCGCCCCGCTCGTGCAGGTAGTTCGCGACATGCCGCTCCACCGGGTCCGGTACCCGCGTCACGTCGAGGCCCGAGGCGCGCCTGAGGAGTTCGGCGATCCGGTCGTCGGCGTAGAGGCGGGGGATGAACTCCGAGCGTGCCTCGATCAACCGCCCGCCGGCGGCGGTCATATGGCGCGAGGAGCCGCCGGTGCACTCCATCGCGAAGTCGCGCCGCCGCGCGACGCCCTCCAGCCGCTCCAGCTCGGCCCGTACGGTCGGGAGGCCGGAGCCGGTGAGCAGCCCGGGGAACCGGACGTAGCCGTACTGGTCGAACCGCTCGCGCAACTCCTCGGCGGGAGCGCTGATGACGGCCGGATCGAGAATCGCGAGTGCACTCTTCGTCGACATGACGCCCAGTCAACTGCGATCAGCCGCGCGGCGACAGAGGGCCTGCTGGAGCCTCGGCCGACGGGAGGCGGAGCCGCGGCTTACGGGAGGCGGAGCCGGGATGGAGCGGGCGCGCCGGCCGCAGCCGCGTACGGGGGTCCGCCGGCCGTCAAGCGCTGAGCGCGGCCAGCCGCCGCGGCGCCCGCGCCTGTTCGAAGCGCTCGACCAGCAGCCGCGCCACATCGCGCGAGGGGCCCAGGACCCCGGCCAGCACATCCGCGCCCGCCTCCCGCGCGCCGCGGGCGATGCGGTCGGGCAGGAAGCCGGGGGCGATGACGTACGGGGCGACGGCGACGCGCTCGATGCCGTCGGCACGCATCGCCCGTATCGCGTCCTCGGTCCGGGGAAGAGATGCGGAGGCGAACGCAGGCCGCACGGCGCACCACCCGGTGTGCCGCCACTCCCGCGCGATTTCTGCGATCGCTGCGATCGCCTCCGGGTCTGAGGAGCCCGCCGAGGCCAGCACGACCCCGGTCGAGCGCCGGTCGCCGGGCCGCACCCCGGCCTCGTACAGCCGCCGCTCCAGGGTCGCGGTCAGCAGCGGGGACGGGCCGAGTACGTCGGCCTGCCGGACGGAGAGCCGGGGCAGCCGGGCGGCGGCCTCGCGCAGCACGGCCGGGATGTCGGACTTGGCGTGGAAGGCACGGGAGAGCAGCAGCGGCAGCGCGACGACGTTGTGCCGCCCCTCCATCGAGAGCCGGGCCAGCACCTGCGGGACGCTCGGCGCGCAGAAGTCCAGGTAGCCGACCTCGACGCGCAGGCCGGGCCGCAGCGACCGGACGCGCTCGCACAGCGCGCCGACGGTCGCCGCGTGCCGCGGGTCGCGGCTGCCGTGGGCGATGAGCAGCAGGACGGGGGGCCGTCCGGGGGGCGGGCTGGTGCTCAGGTGCATGAGGATGGGTCCGTTCAGCGGTTGCTCGCGAGCAGGCCGCGGCTGCGCAGTACGCGGCGCTCGATCGGAGCGAAGATCAGCAGTTCGATGCCGATGCCGACGATCAGGATGAGCAGGATCGCGCCCATCACGAGGGACATGTCCGACAGCTCGCGGCCCTGTTCGAGGAGCTGGCCGAGGCCGATGCCCAGGTCGGGCGAGCTGGTGATGAGTTCGGCAGCCATCAGCGAGCGCCAGGAGAAGGCCCAGCCCTGCTTGAGCCCGGCGAGGTAGCCGGGCAGCGCGGCGGGCAGCAGTACGTGCCGTACGCCGTCCAGACCGGTCGCGCCGAGGGTGCGGCCCGCGCGCAGGAACAGCGGCGGGATCTGGTCGACCCCGGCGACCAGGCCGTTGGCGATCGAGGGGACCGCGCCGAGCAGCACCACGGTGTAGATGGTGGCGTCGCTCAGCCCGAACCAGATGATGGCGGCCGGCACCCAGGCCACTGACGGCAGCGATTGCAGCCCGGACAGGATCGGGCCGATCGCCGCGCGCACCGGCTTGACGCGGGCGACGATCAGGCCGAGCGGGGTGCCGATCGCTACGGAGGCGAGGAAGCCGAGGGCGCCGCGCGAGACGCTGGTCCAGACGTAGCCCAGCAGGGTGCCGTCCAGCCACTTGTCCTCCAGCGCGCCCGCGACCTCCAGCGGGCTCGGCAGCATGTAGTGCGGCTTGAGCTCGAAGTGGTAGGCCAGTTGCCAGAGCGCCAGCACGATGGCGACGGCGATGAACGGCGGCAGCGCCTTCTCGCGCAGCACCCGGCTGACCGGGGTCCGCTGCGCGGTGTGCGTCTCCAGTGCGTCGAGGCCCGCTTCGAGCCCTTCGAGGCTGTCGGCGGTCGGCGCGCTCCTGCCGCCGGGGGCCGTGCCCTCGGCCGGCCTGGTCTCAGTGTTGGCCATGTCGGCGGATCTCCCCCCGCAGTTGTTCGGTGATCTCGACGGAGAGGTCGGCGACGGCGGAGTCCTCGATCCGGCGCGGCTGCGGGATGTCGACCGTCCATTCGCGGGCGATCCGGCCAGGCCGGGACGAGAGCAGCACGACGCGCTCGGCGAGCCGCACCGCCTCGCGGACGTTGTGGGTGACGAAGAGGACGGACAACTTGGTCTCGCGCCAGATGCGGGTCAGTTCGTCGTGCAGCACATCGCGAGTGATCGCGTCGAGCGCGGCGAACGGCTCGTCCATCAGCAGCAGTTGGCTGTCTTGGGCGAGCGCGCGCGCCATCGCGACCCGCTGCCGCATACCGCCGGACAGCTCGTGCACCCGCTTGCCGTACGCGCCCTTGAGCCGGACGAGCTCCAGCAGCCGTTCGGCCTCGTCGCGGCGCTCGTCGCGCGGCACGCCCCGCATCCGCAGCGCGAGTTCGATGTTCCGGCCGGCGGTCAGCCAGGGGAACAGGGCGTGTTCCTGGAACATCAGGGCGGGCCGCCCGCCGGGGGTCTCGATGCCGCCCTCGGTCGGTCGGTCGAGGCCGGCGACCAGGTTGAGCAGCGTGGACTTGCCGCAGCCCGAGGCCCCCAGGAGGCAGACGAACTCGCCGGGGGCGACATCGATGCTGATGTCCTCCAGCACTTGCTGCTGCGCGCCGGGACGGCCGAACGACTTCGACACGTGGTCGATCCGTGCGGCGTAGGGCGCCGTGTCGTCCGTCGCGATGGGCTTGGTGAGAGTGGTGGTCGTCATCGGTGTCACCTCCTGGGGGCTCTTGTGCTGGCGTGGGCTGCGGTACAGGGCCTGTTACTCGGCGCCGAGGCCCGCGTCGTCGACGGCGGGCTCGCCCTCGGCCTTCAGCACCTTGTTGAGCGGGGCGAGGTCGTAGATGCCCTTGAGATCGGGCTTCTCGAGCAGGCCGGCCTTGACCGCGTGGTCGGCCTCGTCCTGGAGGGTGGTGGCCAGCGGGTCGTTGGTGACGTCGACGCTCTTGAAAGCCGGGTCGATCACGTTGGCGGGCAGCGGTTTGCCGGTCTCCTCCTCCAGTGCGGAGTTGACGACCTTCTTCGCCGCGTCCGGCCGCGCCTTGATCCAGGCGTTGGTCTTCACCGAGCCGCGCAGCAGCGCCTCGACCACGTCGGGGTGCGCCTTGAGGAACTTCTGCGAGACGATCACGTTCGTGATGACGAACTTGCCGTCCTTCCACAGCTTCTTCTCGTCGAGCAGCACCTTGCCGCCCGCCGCGACCAGCTTGGAGGCGGTGGGCTCGGGCACCCAGGCGCCGTCGATGTCACCCTGCTGGAAGACGGCCGGCGTGACCTTGTTGTCGGTGCGGGCGATCGTGACGTCGCCCTTGCCCGACTTGCCGTCGACCGTGAGGCCCTTGGTGGCCAGGTAGTTGAGCAGCGCCACGTCCTGGGTGTTGCCCAGTTGCGGGGTGGCGATCGTCTTGCCCTTGAGATCGTCCAGGCTCTTGATCTTCTTGGGGTCGACCACGAGCTTGACGCCACCGGAGGCGGAGCCCGAGATGATCTTCAGGCTCTGGCCCTTGGACTGGGCGTAGCCGTTGATCGAGGGAGAGGGTCCGATCCAACCGATGTCGATGGCACCGGAGTTGAGCGCCTCGATCTCGGCGGGGCCCGCGTTGAAGGCCTGGTACGAGGCCTTCGTGCCCTTCAGTTCCTTCTGGAAGAAGCCCTTGCGGTTGCCGACCAGCGCGGTGGCGTGCGTGGTGTTGGCGAAGTAGCCGATCTTCACCGTCTTCGCGGAGAGCGCCTTGCCCTCGGCGGAGACCTTCGTCTTGTTGTCGTTCTTGGCGTTGGAGCCATAGCCGCAGGCGCTCAGCAGCAGCGGGAGTGCGGCGACGGCGGCGACCGTGGCGGTGAGACGGCGGGTGATTCTGTCGGCAGACACGGGAGGTGGTCCTCTCGGTGGGCCGGTACGCGCGTCAGGGCGCGCCCGGCGAAGCAGCGGGTCTTCGTCTGTGCGGGGTGTACGGGCGGTGCGGTCGGGGTCCCGGCGTCAGCACGCACATCGCCCGACCCCGCCCGTCCCGCTGCCGAGCGCGCCGCTGCCGATGCGGCCGCCCGTCTGGTCGAAAGTGGAGAACGCTTCACCGGCCATGGCTAGAAGTCCCATCCCTCGTCCTCGCCGCGCACGGGTTCGGCCGCGACCTCGGCCGGGGAGTCGGCGAAGGCGGCGCCGGCCATGCCGGCCGTGAGCGTCGCGCCGTCGGCCGGGTCGATCAGCAGGAAGGAGCCGGTGCGCCGGGAGTCGGCGTACGCGTCGAGCGCGATCGGCTCGGCGGTGCGCACCACCACCCGGCCGATGTCGTTGGCGACGAGCTCGCCCGGCGCGGGGTGCTGGGAGAGGTCGTCGAGGGTCAGCCGGGACGGGATGTCCTTGACGATCGCCTTGACGGTGCGCGAGGTGTGCTTGAGCAGCACCCGGTCGCCGGTCTTGAGCGGCCGGTCGTGGACGTGGCAGACGGTCGCCTCGATGTCCTGGGTGGTGGCCGGGGCCTGCGAGGTCGGCACGATCAGGTCGCCGCGCGAGACGTCGACGTCGTCGGTGAGCTTGACGGTCACCGACTGCGGCGCCCAGGCGGCCTCGACGGCCTCGCCGAGCGCGTCGATCCCGCTGACGGTGCTGGTGCGGCCCGAGGGCAGCACGGTCACGGCCTCGCCGACGCGCAGCACGCCGGAGGCGATCTGGCCCGCATAGCCGCGGTAGTCGGGGTGTTCGGCGGACTGCGGCCGGATCACGTACTGGACCGGGAAGCGGCCCGGGTCCTCGGACGGGTCGGTGCTGACGGAGACCGTTTCCAGGTGCTCCAGCACCGTCGGCCCGCCGTACCAGTCCATGTTCGCCGACGGGGTCACCACGTTGTCCCCGGCGAGCGCCGAGATCGGGATCGCGGTGATCTCGGGGACGCCGAGCGAGGCGGCGTAGGCGGTGAACTCGGCGGCGATGGCGGCGAAGACGGGCTCGGCGTAGTCGACCAGGTCCATCTTGTTGACGGCCAGCACGACATGCGGGACCCGCAGCAGCGCGGCGACCGCCGCGTGCCGCCGGGTCTGCTCCACGACGCCGTTGCGGGCGTCGACCAGCACGACGGCCAGCTCGGCCGTCGAGGCGCCGGTCACCATGTTGCGGGTGTACTGCACGTGCCCGGGGGTGTCGGCGAGGATGAACCGGCGCTTGGGGGTCGCGAAGTAGCGGTAGGCGACGTCGATGGTGATGCCCTGCTCGCGCTCCGCGCGCAGCCCGTCGGTGAGCAGCGCGAGGTCGGGGGTCTCCTGGCCGCGGCCGCGGGACACCCGTGCGACGGCCTCCAGCTGGTCGGTCAGCACCGACTTGGAGTCGTGCAGCAGCCTGCCGACCAGGGTGGACTTGCCGTCGTCGACGGATCCGGCGGTCGCGAAGCGCAGCAGCGACGTGGCCGCCGCGGAGGTCTCGGCAATGGTGGTCATGTTAGAAGTACCCCTCGCGCTTGCGGTCTTCCATGGCGGCCTCGGACAGCTTGTCGTCGGCCCGCGTCGCGCCCCGCTCGGTCAGCCGGGAGGCGGTGATCTCGGTGATGACCTGCTCGATGCTCACGGCGTCCGAGTCGACGGCGCCGGTGCAGGACATGTCACCGACGGTGCGGTAGCGCACCATCCGGGTCTCGGTCCGCTCGTCGTCCCCGGGGCCGCCCCACTCGCCGGGGGCCAGCCACATGCCGGCCCGCTGGAAGACCTCGCGCTCGTGGGCGAAGTAGATCTGCGGGAGGTCGATCTTCTCCCGCTCGATGTACTGCCACACGTCCAGCTCGGTCCAGTTGCTCAGCGGGAAGACCCGGACGTGCTCGCCGGCGGCGTGCTTGCCGTTGTAGAGCTGCCACAGCTCGGGGCGCTGCCGGCGCGGGTCCCAGCCGCCGAACTCGTCCCGCAGCGAGAAGACGCGCTCCTTGGCGCGGGCCTTCTCCTCGTCCCGCCGGCCGCCGCCGAAGACCGCGTCGAAGCGGTTCTTCTCGATGGCGTCGAGCAGCGGCACGGTCTGCAGCGGGTTGCGGGTGCCGTCCGGCCGCTCCCGCAGCTTGCCGGAGTCGATGAAGTCCTGGACGGAGGCGACGTGCAGCCGCAGCCCGTGCTCGGCGGCGGTGCGGTCCCGGTAGTCGATGACCTCGGGGAAGTTGTGCCCGGTGTCGACGTGCAGCAGGGAGAAGGGAACCCGCGCGGGCGCGAACGCCTTGAGCGCCAGGTGCAGCATCAGGATCGAGTCCTTGCCGCCGGAGAAGAGGATCACCGGCCGCTCGAACTCGCCCGCCACCTCGCGGAAGATGTGGACGGCCTCGGACTCCAGCGCGTCCAGGTGCGAGAGCGCGTACGGGTTGCCGCCCTCCGGGCTCGAACCGGTCTCGGACAGCGTGGTGGCGGTCGTCATGCCAGGCCCCTCTCGGTCAGCAGTGCGTGCAGCGCGGCGGCGGACTCCCGTACGGTCCGGCCGTGCGCCTCCAGCCGGATGTCCGGGTCGGCCGGCTCCTCGTACGGGTCGTCGACCCCGGTGAGCCCGGAGATCTCGCCGGCCGCCTGCTTGGCGTACAGGCCCTTGACGTCCCGCTCGCTGCACACCTCCACCGGGGTGGCGACGTGCACCTCCAAGTAGCCGGTGCCCTCCGCCTGGTGGCGCTTGCGCACCGCCTCGCGGCTGTCCGCGTACGGGGCGATGACGGGGACGAGGGCCTTCACGCCGTTGGACGCCAGCAGTTCGGCGACGAAGCCGATCCGCTGCACATTGGTGTGCCGGTCCTCGCGGGTGAAGCCCAGCCCTGCGGAGAGGAAGGTGCGGATCTCGTCCCCGTCGAGCACCTCCACCCGGTGTCCGTCGGCGGTCAGCCGCTCCGCCAGCGCGTAGGCGATCGTGGTCTTGCCCGCGCTCGGCAGACCGGTGAGCCAGATGGTGGCTCCCTGGTCCGTCACGGTCATCTCGCGCTCCCTGGATATCTGTTCGCTCATCAGCCGTGCAGTCCGCACTCGGTCTTGTCGCTGCCGGCCCATCGGCCGGCGCGGGCGTCCTCGCCCTCCAGCACCCGGCGGGTGCAGGGCGCGCAGCCGACGGAGGCGTAGCCGTCGGTGAGCAGCGGGTTGGTGAGCACGCCGTGCTCGGCGACGTACGCCTCCACGTCGGCCTGTGTCCAGCGCGCGATCGGCGAGACCTTGACCTTGCGGCGCTTGGGGTCCCAGCTCACGACCGGGGTGCTGGCCCGGGTCGGCGACTCGTCCCGGCGCAGCCCGGTCGCCCACGCGTCGTACTCGCTCAGGCCCGCTTCGAGCGGCGCGACCTTGCGCAGCGCGCAGCACAGGTCCGGGTCGCGGTCGTGCAGCTTCGCGCCGTGCTCGGCGTCCTGCTCGGCGACGGTCCTGGTCGGGGAGAGCGTGATGACGTTGACGTCCATCACGGCGGCCACCGCGTCGCGGGTGCCGATGGTCTCCGGGAAGTGGTAGCCGGTGTCGAGGAACACCACGTCCACGCCCGGCAGGGCGCGGGAGGCGAGGTGCGCGACGACCGCGTCCTCCATCGAGGAGGTGACGCAGAACCGGCTGCCGAAGGTCTCGGTGGCCCAGCGCAGGATGTCGAGCGCCGGAGCGTCCTCCAGCTCCCGGCCCGCGCGCTCGGCGAGTGCCTCCAGCGCTTCGGCGTCGACTGCTTCCGCGCCAACGGCTTCGGCCTCAACACCTGTGTGCTGTTCGGTGGTTGTCTCGGTGGTCGTCATGCGATGGTGCCCCCTTCGCTGCGGTCGGTCCCGAGGCCCTGGGCCAGGAGTCCGAGGAACGAGAGGCGGAACGCCCGGTTGCACGACGCGCATTCCCACGCGCCGGGTCCGGCCTCGGACGGCCGCAGGTCCTCGTCGCCGCAGTACGGGCAGTAGAACGGTGCCGCGCGCTCACTCATACGAGCTGCTCCTCACCGGCACGGGCCGCCCACTGGGCGAACCGCTCGCCGTCCTCGCGCTGCTCGGAGAAGCGGGTCAGGACCCGCTCGACGTACTCGGGCAGTTCGGCGGAGGTGACCTTCAGCCCGCGCACCTTGCGGCCGAAGCCCGCTTCGAGGCCCAGCGCGCCGCCCAGGTGCACCTGGTAGCCCTCGACCTGGTTGCCCTCGGCGTCCCGGACCAGCTGGCCCTTGAGGCCGATGTCGGCGACCTGGATGCGGGCGCACGCGTTGGGGCAGCCGTTGAGGTTGATGGTGATCGGCTGGTCGAACGTCGGCATCCGGCGCTCCAGCTCGTCGATCAGCTGGGAGCCGCGCGCCTTGGTCTCCACGATCGCGAGCTTGCAGAACTCGATGCCGGTGCAGGCCATCGTGCCGCGCCGGAACGAGGACGGGGTGACCCGCAGGTCCAGCGCTTCGAGCCCGGCGACCAGCGACTCGACCTTGCTCTCCTCGATGTCGAGCACGATCATCTTCTGTTCGGCGGTGGTGCGCACCCGGCCCGAGCCGTGGTTCTCGGTCAGCTCGGCGATCTTGGTGAGGGTGCTGCCGTCGACCCGCCCGACGCGCGGCGCGAAGCCGACGTAGAACCGGCCGTCGCGCTGCCGGTGCACGCCGAGGTGGTCGCGCCAGGTGCCGACCGGCTGCGCGGGGGCGGGGCCGTCGATCAGCTTGCGCTGGAGGTACTCGTCCTCCAGGATCTGCCGGAACTTCGCGTGGCCCCAGTCGGCGACCAGGAACTTCAGGCGGGCCCGGTTGCGCAGCCGCCGGTAGCCGTAGTCCCGGAAGATGCTGATCACGCCGCCGTAGACGTCCGCCACTTCGCCGAGCGGGATCCAGGCGCCCAGCCGCACCCCGAGCTTGGGGTTGGTGGACAGGCCGCCGCCGACCCAGAGGTCGAAGCCGGGACCGTGCTCGGGGTGTTCGACGCCGACGAAGGAGATGTCGTTGATCTCGTGCGCGACGTCGAGCAGCGGTGAGCCGGAGACGGCCGACTTGAACTTGCGCGGCAGGTTCGAGAAGTCGGGGTTGCCGATGAAGCGGCGCTGGATCTCGTCGACGGCGGGGGAGCCGTCGATGATCTCGTCCTCGGCGATGCCGGCGACCGGCGAGCCCAGGATGACGCGCGGGGTGTCGCCGCAGGCCTCGGTCGTGGACAGGCCCACGCCCTCCAGGCGGCGCCAGATCTCCGGCACGTCCTCGATCCGGATCCAGTGGAACTGGATGTTCTGCCGGTCGGTGATGTCGGCGGTGCCGCGCGCGAACTCCTGCGAGACCTCGCCGATGACCCGCAGCTGCTCGGTGGTCAGCCGCCCGCCGTCGATGCGCACGCGCAGCATGAAGAACTTGTCGTCCAGCTCCTCCGGCTCCAGGATCGCGGTCTTGCCGCCGTCGATACCGGGCTTGCGCTGGGTGTAGAGGCCCCACCAGCGCATCCGGCCGCGCAGGTCGGCGGGGTCGATCGAGTCGAATCCGGCCTTGGAGTAGATCGTCTCAATACGTGTCCGGACATTGAGACCGTCGTCGTCCTTCTTCGTCTGCTCGTTCCCGTTGAGCGGCGTGAAGTGTCCGACGGCCCACTGGCCCTCGCCGCGGTGTCGTCCGACCTTGCGGCGGGTCGCGGCAGCGGCTGGCTGTTCGGGGGTAGTGGCCATGGCGGTACGTCCTTCTGGGCGGCTCAAGGAAGTGCGGATCGGGCAGGACCTGACTGAAGCTGCGGGAGGGCATCCCGGTGATCTGCCTCAGTACCGTCACTGACCTGCGGAAAAGCAGACAGCCGGACTGAACGCGGCGCGCGCCGGCGCACGGCTGCGCCCACTGGTGCTGTGTTCAGGAGATCAACGGGATTCACTCGTCCACCGCTACGGGGACGAGGAGAAACGCGGCGGTGCCGGGCTGTCAGCTCGCCGGACAGATGGCGCTGGACAGGCGGCCGAGGTCGACGTGCCGCCGACTCACCAAGGCAATTCCAGCTCTGGACATGACGGAAGCGTGGCACGGCGGTCTCCGGAGAGTCCACCGTTATCCATGATGTGGACGGAAGAGTCCCGCATGCTGAGATCGTGTGCTGTGGGTCACTTTTTCGGCGCGCTGCGGGCCGAGCTGCGGAGGGTGGTGCGGGGGTGGGTAGAGGGGCGGTCGGAGAGCGCTCCCTGGCCCCCGGCCAGGTCAGTACGCGCCGGGCCACGGGCCGGGCGTGGCCGTCTTCGGCTCGTCCTCGACCTTGGTGTCGATGAGCTTGAACCCGCGCCGCCGGTAGTTGTCGAGCGCGTGCGGCCCGTCCTTGGTGCAGGTGTGCACCCATACCCGCTTGGTGGCGGTCCGCTCCGGCCACCGCTCGGCGAGGTCCCACGCGCGGGCGGCGCCCTCCGAGAGCAGCGCCCCGCCGATCCGGCGGCCCCGGAACGCGGCGATCAGACCGAAGTAGCTGATCTCCACGACGCCCCCGTCCTGCGCGTCCAGTTCGATGTACCCGGCCGGGGTGCCCCGGTCGTACGCGACCCAGGTCTCGGTGCCCGGCCGCTCCACAAACGCCCGCCAGCGCGCGTAATCCCAGCTCAGCCGGTCCGTCCAGGTCACATCGGCGCCGACGGCCGTATAGAGGAACCGGCTGAACTCCGGGCTCGGCACTTCGGCCCGTACGATCCGTACCCCCGCTGCCGGGTCCAGCCCCGCGGCGGGGGACAGGTCCCCGGCAGAGGTCTGCTCAAGGGACCAGGTAGTCACGCTGATGCTCATAACGAGCAGCAAATCATACGGAAAAACGGAAAAGAGGCCCCGGATGAGCGCCGGCACCCCCGTCGCAGTTCTCGGCGAATGCGTCGCCGATGCCTTCGCGGCACCCCGTGAGCCCGGCCGGCCCGGGCTCGATCTGAGCGTCATGCCGGGCGGCGGCCCGGCCAACACGGCAGTCGCGCTGGCCCGGCTCGGCACCCGCACGAATTTCCTCGGCCGGCTCTCCGGCGACGTCTTCGGGCGGCTCTTCCGCGAGCGCCTGAGCGCCTCGGGCGTCGACCTGACCGGCTGCCCCGAGGCAGCCGAGCCCAGCACGCTGGCCGTCGCCGACCTCGATGAGCTGGGGCGGGCCCACTACACCTTCCACGCGGAGCACACCGCCGACTGGCAGTGGACCGAGGCCGAACTGTCGGCCGGGCTGCCGGCCGACGCGGCCTGCCTGCACACCGGATCCCTCGCGCTGGTACGCGACCCGGGGGCGGCCCGCATCGAAGCGCTGCTGGCCGCCGCGCGACCGCACGCCACGATCAGCCTCGACCCCAACGTCAGGCCGCTGCTCGTCGACCCGGAGCGCTACCGCGAGCGGATGCCCCACTGGTGCTCCCTCGCCGACATCGTGCGGCTCAGCGAGGACGACCTGGAGCACCTCTACCCGGGCCGGGAGGCCGCGGAGGTGTGCGACGACTGGCACCGCCTCGGCGTCCGGCTGGTGGTCGTCACGATGGGGCCCGGCGGGGCACTCGCCTCTCTCGACGGCCGGCGCATCCCGGTCGCCGGGGAGCCGGTCGAGGTGGTGGACTCGGTCGGCGCCGGCGACGCCTTCATGGCGGGCCTGCTGCACCGGCTGCACCAGGGCGGGCTGCTCGGCGGCCGGCTCGACGACCTCGACGAGGAGCGCACCCGCGCCGCGGTCGTCTTCGGCAACCGGGTCGCCGCCGCGACCTGCGCGGTGCGCGGCGCGGATTCGCCGTGGGGCGAGGATTTCTGAGGCGTGAGGGGCCGCCCACCCGGTGTCGTCCACCCGGTGTCGTCCACCCGTGTCGTCCCCCCCCCGCCCCCCCCCCGGGGGGACGGCCTGCTGCCGCCT
>NZ_JAYMZR010000069.1:0-41355 GCF_035828615.1 Streptomyces sp. H27-D2
GAGGCCGGCGGGGTGCCGTTGCCCGCGCGCGGCTACCGGATGACGGACGTGGACGACGTCCTGGACCGGCTCGGAGCCGAGCTGGCCGAGCGGGACGCGCGGATCGCCGAGCTGGAGGCGGCCGTGGCGGGCGCGCAGGCCACGTCGGTCGGCGGTACCGCGCTGTTGACGGGCCACGTACGGGACGAGTCGCCGAGCCGCTGGCCGTCCGGGGAGGACGCGGCTCGGTACACGGAGACCGAGGCTCGGTACACGGAGACCGAGGCTCGGTACACGGAGACCGAGGCTCGGTACACGGAGACCGAGGCCCAGTACACGGAGACCGAGGCCCAGTACACGGAGACCGAGGCCCAGTACACGGAGACCGAGGCCCAGTACGCGGAGGACGCGCCCCAGTACACCGAGACCGCCGCTCCGTACGCGGAGACCGCCGTGGATGCCGATGACGGGACGGGCCAGGGAAACTCCGCCGAGTCCGGACGCCTTGGCGAGTCCGGACGTCCCAGCGAATCCGGACGCCCTGGCGAGTCCAGGGGGTCCGCCGAGTCCGGGTTCCCGGACGCGCCCGGACGCTCCGACGGCGTCGACGCCGAGCAGCCCGCCGCCGGGACCGGAGAGAAGCCGGGCGAGGGCCCGGACGGGAAGCCGGACGGGAAGCCGGACGGGAAGCCGGACGGGAAGCCGGACGGGGACGAGCCCGGCGGCTCCTGGTTCGATCAGCAGCAGCGATGACCGGTCGGGAGACCGGGCCGGGCGGGCCCGCCGCCCGGGCGACCGGCCGGACTGCCCCAGCGGCGCGCTCTGCGCGGCCTGACGCGCCCGCGCAGGCGTGCGGGGTGGTGATCGGCCCGGACGGGCTGGCGCGCTGTCCCTGGGGGCTGGAGACCGCGGACCGGGCGGACTACCGGACGTACCACGACGCCGAGTGGGGACTCCCGGTGCACGGGGACGACGCGCTCTACGAACGGCTCTGTCTGGAGGCGTTCCAGTCCGGGCTGTCCTGGCTGACGATCCTGCGCCGGCGGGAGGGCTTCCGGGCCGCCTTCGCGGACTTCCGCATCCACAAGGTCGCGGCCTTCACCGACGAGGACGCGGCCAGGCTGCTCGCCGACCCCGGCATCATCCGCAACCGCGCCAAGATCGCCGCCGCGATCGGCAACGCGCGCGCCGCCGCCGAACTCGGCGAGGGCGCGCTGGACGAGCTGATCTGGAGCTACGCCCCGGACCCGGCGGGCCGTTCCGCGCCGGGTACCTTCGCCGACGTCCCGGCGACGACTCCCGGCTCGACCGCGCTGGCCAAGGACCTCAAGAAGCGCGGCTTCCGCTTCGTCGGCCCGACCACGGCGTACGCGCTGATGCAGGCCTGCGGGCTGGTCAATGACCACCTGGCGGCCTGCGTGGCCCGCGACACGAGCCGCTGACCGCAAGCCGCCCCCCGGCCGCTACCACTGGCTACCGACGACTACCGCCCCAGATACCGCGGCTTCTCCTTCTTCACGAAGGCTTCGACGGCGATCCGGTGGTCCTCGGACGCCCCGGCCCGCGCCTGGAGCTCGTCCTCCTTGCCGAGCGACTCGCGCAGCGTGTGCTCGGCCGCGTAGGCCAGCGACTCCTTGATCGCGGCGTATGCGGCGGTCGGGCCCTCGGCCAGCCTGCGGGCGATCGCGGTCGCCTCGGCGGCCAGTTCCGCTGCCGGTACGACCTTGTTGGCGATCCCGATCTCCAGCGCGTCCTGCGCGCTGATGCTGCGCGGGAAGAGCAGCAGGTCGGCGGCGCGGCCGTGGCCGATGAGGCGGGGCAGCGTCCAGGAGACGCCGGAGTCGGCGGTGAGGGCGACCCCCGCGAAGGAGGTGTTGAAGGCGGCGGTGTCGGCGACCACGCGGTAGTCGGCGGCGAAGGCGAAGCCCGCCCCGGCGCCGGCCGCGACCCCGTTGACCCCGGCGACGACCGGCTTGGGCATCTCCACCAGCGCGGTGACGATGGGGTTGTAGTGCTCCTTGACGGTGCTCATCGTGCGGCCGGTGCCGTTCGCCCGGTCGGCCGCGAGCGAGCCGATGTGCTCCTTGAGGTCCTGGCCCACGCAGAAGGCGCGGCCGTTCCCGGTCAGCAGGACGGCCCGTACGCCCGGATCGTCGGCGGCGCGCCGGACCGAGTCGCGCAGCGCGACCTTGGTGTCGGTGTCCATCGCGTTCATGGCCTCGGGGCGATTCAGGGTGATCGTGGCGAGGCCGTCGGTCACCTCGTAGAGCACGGTGTCGGCCATGGGCGGGTCCTTCCGTCGAGGCTCGGTGGAACGGGGCCGAAGGCGGCCCAGCGCACACAATGCCGGAGATCACCCACCGCCGATATGTGACGTACATCAAAGAAACCGGCCCGTGGACGTGTCGAGCGGCGGCGGAGTATCGCAGTCGTCTCCCCGAATTGGGTGGTTTTGCGCGAGTGCGTTGCAGAAGGGATGCCGGCCGATGTTGGTCATCGGGTCCTGGGATGCGGGATAATGACTGGGAAGCAATGTGTTCGATGCCGGTGACACCTGGGTTGTCGGCTGCGATGAGCTGGTTTCAGGAAGGGGAACGAGCATGGCGGCCATGAAGCCGCGGACGGGCGACGGCCCGCTCGAGGTGACCAAGGAGGGGCGGGGCATCGTCATGCGAGTACCGCTCGAAGGCGGCGGTCGACTCGTCGTGGAGCTGACACCGGATGAAGCCGAAGCACTCGGTGACGCCCTTAAGAAGGTCGTCGGCTAGCCGACGAGCCCAGCTTTCCCTGAGTCACAGATTTCGCTGCCCCGGCGGGCGGTGCGGAGTTCTTGCGCACCGCCCGTCGGGGCAGCGGCATGTCCGGATACGGCCGGGATGGGCTATTCGAGCCGCTGTGCGGAGGCCCCCGGCGGCGTGAAATTCACGAGTTTCGGCGCCGGACGCGAGCGGAAAGTCAGCTTCGGGGACCGAACGCGGGAAAATTCAGGAAATTCAGGCGCGCTTGACCGCGCACAGCAGGCCGTCCCCGACCGGCAGCAGCGAGGGCACCAGCAGGTGGCTCTCCCGCACGGTGCGCAGCAGTTCGCGCAGCCGCAGCACCTCGGCCGGTTGCGCGGAGGAGTCGACGGTCCTGCCGTCGGCGAAGACGCCCTCGAAGCAGACCAGGCCGCCGGGGCGCAGCAGGCGCAACGATTCGTCGAGGTAGTCCAGGCTCTCCAGCCGGTCGCCGTCGCAGAACACGAGGTCGTAGCCGCCGTCCGCGAGCCGGGGCAGTACGTCGAGGGCGCGCCCGGGAATGAAGCGGGCCCGGTTTCCGGCGAATCCGGCGGCGCGGAACGCCTGCCGCGCGAATTGCTGGCGCTCCGGCTCGGTGTCGACCGTGGTCAGCACTCCGTCCGGCCGCATCCCGTGCAGCAGGTGTATTCCGGACACGCCGGTGCCGGTGCCGATCTCGGCCACGGCCTTGGCGTCCACGGTGGCGGCGAGCAGCCGCAGCGCGGCGCCGGTGCCTGCGGAAACTGAGGGCAGCCCTGCTTCCCGGGACCGGTCGCGTGCCCAGCGCAGCGCGGGGTCGTCGATGTGCTCGACGCCGTACGCCTCGGCGAACGCCCAGCTCGTCTGCCGGTTGGCGGTAATGGCCCTCTCCTGTTCCCGTAGTTGACGCAACCGTGACTGTATCCGCTGCTGACGGGAACCCGCAGATGGGACCGGGCGTTGGTAAGTCGCGGGGGATGCCGTGGAGCAGGACCAAAAGCGGGTCAAAAAAGCTTATCCGGAGCTAACGGGCGAGGTGGATATGGTAGGGGCTCTACTGGACGTCACCAGAGCCGATAGGGGAGGTGCGGCTGCGGCCGTTGACCGGAAGGTGCCCAAACGCCTTTGCAGGTCGTTCGGCGAGCCGAGATCCGTGACCAACACCGCTGACCGTTTCCGCACCGCCAAGACGGCGACCACCGCGACTTTCGCCACTGACGCGGGTTCGCCGGCGTGGACGCCTCCCAGCTGGGAGGAGATCGTCAGCACCCACAGCTCGCGCGTCTACCGCCTCGCCTACCGGCTGACGGGCAACCAGCACGACGCGGAGGATCTGACCCAAGAGGTCTTCGTCCGCGTCTTCCGCTCCTTGTCCACGTACACGCCGGGTACGTTCGAGGGCTGGCTGCACCGCATCACCACCAATCTCTTCCTGGACATGGTGCGCCGGCGTCAGCGAATCCGTTTCGACGCGCTCGGCGACGACGCGGCGGAGCGGCTGCCCAGCCGTGAGCCGTCCCCGCAGCAGCATTTCAACGACACCCACTTCGACGCGGACGTGCAACAGGCGCTGGACACCCTCGCGCCGGAGTTCCGCGCCGCCGTCGTGCTGTGCGACATCGAGGGCCTGTCCTACGAAGAGATCGCCGCGACCCTCGGCGTCAAGCTCGGCACGGTCCGCAGCCGCATCCACCGTGGCCGCTCCCACCTGCGCAAGGCGCTCAAGCACCGGTCTCCCGAGGCCCGTGCGGAGCAGCGTTCGCTCGCTGCTGCCACTCCGGGGCTTGAGGGGGAGGTCGGGATCGCGTGACCCGTTCAGGCGGTACGACCCCCGCCGAACAGCATCTGGGAGACCGACTCGCGGCCCTGGTCGACGGGGAGCTGGGGCATGACTCGCGCGAGCGCGTGCTGGCCCATCTGGCGACCTGTTGGAAGTGCAAGGCGGAGGCCGACGCACAGCGCCGGCTGAAGAGCGTGTTCGCCCAGACCGCGCCGCCGCCCCCCTCGGAGGGCCTGCTGGCCCGGCTCCAAGGGCTGCCCGGCGGCGGAGACGACGGCCCCGGCTTCGGCGGCGGTGTCTTCGACGTGGGAAGAGACGGCTTCGGCGCTGACTCGTTCGGCACGGAGACCTTCGGTACCAACGCCTTCGGCTATGAGCCCCCCGTTCCGCACTCCGCCCCGCATTCCCCGCATTCAGCGCTCGCCTCCTCGGCGCAGCGCGAGCGCGGATTCCGTATCCATGACGTCGAGCGCTCTGGCTCGCGCGGGCGCAGGTTCGCCTTCGCCGCGGCTGGCGCGGTGTCGCTGGCCGCGCTGGCGCTCGGCGGCGCGATGCCGTTCGACAGCACGGTCGACCCGTTCGCCGACGGCGCGGCCACCGCTGCCACGCCGGTGCGTACGGTCCCCGCCGGGTCCGCCGGACAGCCCCGCGGCGCCCGCGGCGGAAGGAACCCCTCCGGCGAGCGGCGGGCAGGTCTGCTGGGAGCTTCGGGCGGCGCCGCGAACGTCACTCCTTCGACGCCCGTCTCGCCGGCCCAGCTGCTGCGGCTCTATGCCGCACCGCTGTTGCCGCGAGTGGAACTGCCGCCGCTGATACGTCCGGCCGTCCCCGCTTCGGGGGTGACTGCCCCCTCGACCTCACCCGGCCTCCGGTTCGGGCTGGTCGCCGCCGACGCCCCGGCGACCCCGTTGCCGAGCGCGCTCCCCGTACCGCCGATCTCGCAGGAGCGCAGCAAGCCGCTCGCCGCCACCGGCGCCTCAAAGGCCCCTGACGTCGCTTCTTCCCTCCGACGCTGAGACGCGGCACTGCGCGGGCGGCCGTGTACCTGGTTGAATCCCTACGGGGGCTGCTGTCGCGCTGGGGGCGCGAGCCGTGAGGTGTGCGGCAGTCCGACCGTGTCGCGGGTGAACTGTGGGGAGATCATGGACGAGGGGAAGGCCACCGGGCCCAGGCCCAAGTGGTGGAGCCGTCCGCGCGTCGTACTCGGCGACCGGCCGGCCCACGAGGAACCGCGGGCCGCGTCGGCGTCAGCGACGGGGGCGGCTGAGCGGACGGGGCAGCGGGATTCTCCCGAGCGGGTGGACTCGGTCGAGCCGTCCGAGCAGGTTGCTTCCGTTGAACCGGTCGAGCCTGCCGGCGAACCGGTCGAGCCTGCCGGGGCGAACGAACCAACCGAAGCACCCGCCGAGCCATCCGCCAAGCTGTCCGGCGAGCCGTCCGCCGAGCTGTCCGACGGGCCCGTCCCGGCGTCCGGGGCGCTGAGCGACGGTCCGCAGGACGCGATCCCGGGCGCTTCCGCCGGGACCGAGCGGCCCAAACCGCTCCATGAGCCGGACCCGTACAGCACCCCGCCGTACGGAGGCCCCGGCCCGTGGGCTCCCGCGCCGCCTGTGCAGCGACCGGTGCCGACCCCGGCGCAGGGCACCCCGGTCCCGCCGCACGCGGCACAGCCGCATCTGACGCCCTCGCAGACCCCGGCGTACGGCACGCCCCACCCGGCACCCCGACCGCCGCACGTACCGCAGCAGCACGTACCGCAGCAGCACGTACCGCAGCAGCACACACCGCAGCAGCACACACCGCAACAGCACACACCGCAACAGCACGTACCGCAGCAGCAGCCACACGCGCCGCAGCCCCAGCAGCACACCCAGCCCCAGCCCCAGCCCCAGCCCCACCCTCAGCAGCAACAGCCCCACCCCCCGACGGCAGCGCATGCCACCGGGCCCGCCGGGCCCACCGCACGGGGCGGACCCGGCGGCCCCGCCCCGTACTCCGCCTGGCAGCAGTACGACCCCTGGGCCGCGCCCCGCCCCGCCTTCCACAGCGGCGCCCTGCCGCAAGCGGCCCCGCCCCGGCAGCCGCGCCGCGGCCGGCTGCTCGCCGCCGGGCTCGCGGTCGGGCTGCTCGCGGGCTGTGTCGGCGGCGGCATCGGCGCGTACGTCGAGCGCAACGGCGGCGTCAGCGACGTCGAGCTGCCGCAGACCGCGCCGGACAAGGGCGGCCGTTCACCCGAGAGCGTCGCGGGCATCGCCGCCACGGCGCTGCCCGGCGTGGTCACGCTGCACGTCAAGGGCTCCAGCGAACAGGGCACCGGCACCGGCTTCGTGCTCGACGAGCAGGGCCACATCCTGACCAACAACCATGTCGTGGAGCCCGCCGGGGCCGACGGCGAAATATCGGTGACGTTCAACGGCGGCCAGGTGGCCAAGGCCAAGGTCGTCGGCCGGGACAGCGGTTACGACCTGGCCGTCGTCAAGGTCTCGGGGGTGTCCGGGCTCCGCCCGTTGACGCTCGGCAATTCCGAGTCCGTACGGGTCGGCGACCCGGTGGTGGCCATCGGCGCGCCGTTCGACCTCGCGGGCACCGTCACCACCGGCATCATCAGCGCCAAGGAGCGGCCGATCACCGCGGGCGGCGGCAAGGAGGACGGCAGCGACGTCAGCTACGTCGACGCGCTGCAGACCGACGCCCCGATCAACCCGGGCAACTCCGGCGGTCCGCTGGTCGACGGCAGGGCGCGGGTGATCGGCATCAACAGCGCGATCCGCGCGGCGGACAACGGCTCGGAGCTGAGCGGCGAGCAGGGCGGCAGTATCGGCCTGGGCTTCGCGATACCGATCAACCAGGGCAAGCGGGTGGCCGAGGAGCTGATCAACACGGGCAAGGCCACCCACCCGGTCATCGGCGTCACGCTCGACATGGAGTACACCGGCGACGGGGCGCGGGTCAGCGCCAAGGGTGCCGGCGGCTCGCCGGTGACCCCTGACGGACCCGGCGACAAGGCCGGAATCCGGGCCCACGACGTGATCACCGAGGTGGACGGCGAGGCCGTGCACAGCGGTGAGGAGCTGATCGTCAAGATCCGCAGTCACCGGCCGGGCGACAAGCTGCGGCTGACCGTGCGGCGGAACGGCGCCGACCGGACCGTGGAGCTGACCCTCGGCTCGGCGAGCAGCGACTGACCCGATCGGGCGGCCGGGCGCTCCGGCGTCCGGCCGCCGGAGCGTGGATTCGTGTTCGTCCGGGTGTCTCCCGCGCGCCGCGCGCAGGCAGGTACCGTGAATACGTGATGGACGGTCCGGGCCGATACCGGCCCGTGGGCCGTGGATACCCCAAGGAGCTGCCAGGTGTTCTTCGACATAGGGGCCCTCGAAGTGGTGGCGCTCGTCATCCTTGCGGTGCTCATCTTCGGCCCCGACAAGCTGCCGAAGGTCATCAAGGACGTCACCGGGTTCATCCGGAAGATCCGGGAGTTCTCGGACAGCGCCAAAGAGGACATCCGCTCCGAACTCGGCCCGGAGTTCAAGGATTTCGAGTTCGACGACCTCAATCCGAAGAACTTCGTCCGCAAGCAGTTCCTGGAGAACGACGACCTGGGGCTCCAGGAGATCCGGAACGGCTTCGACCTGAAGAAGGAGATGGCCGACCTCACGGACGCGGTGACCGGCCGGGAGAGCAGCTCCGCCGGCTCGTCCTCCGCTGACGCGGGCGCGACCGCCGCCGGCTCCGCGGACCGTCCCTCCGGCAGCGTCTCCACGGCCTCGGTGAACGGCTCGCCGGACACCCCGAACCGCCTCCGCAAGAGTGACCCGCTCGCCAAGCAGGACCCGCCGCCGTTCGACTCCGACGCCACCTGATCACCCCGCTTGCCCGCCCCTGGGCAGCGGTATGGCTATTCTCCCTGTGTCCGGGGTGAGGTCGTCCGAGGGGGGCGGGTCGCCCAGAGGTTCAGGGCAACTAGGAGGCGCCGCGCAGATGGAGACGACGAGTCGGGTAGGTGCGCAAGGAGCGACGGGTGAGCCCGTCGTGGAGACCGCATCGCAAGCGGCGGCAGCCCAGGGGGTGCCCGGAACCCGGCGGATGCTCGACGGCTATCTGCTGGCCGCGTTCCCCTGGTACGGACTGGACGAGGCGTACACCGGGGCACGCCGGCTCATGCAGGTCGGCGCCGCCGCCGACGGCACGGTGGAACACGGATCGACGGGGCACGGCGAGGCGCCGTCGCTGCGGATCGAGGTGGACCCGGACGACCAGCGCTTCTCGGTCGTCGTGACGGTCGCCAGCCGCCCGGTGCGGCGCAGCGCCGACGGCACCGGCATGCTGGAGGCCACCTCGGTGTCCTCCGCCGCCTGGCTGGCGGGGTCGGGGCTGCTGTCCTGCACCTGGCCCTCGAAGATGGAGCGCGGGCTGCGGCAGGACTGGCTGGACCAGCAGACCGCCATCGCCTGGGAGCTCGCCGACGACCTGGACGGACCGGGCTGGTCGAACCTCTCACTGCCGGTGGACGGAGTGCCGACGCCCTTCCACTACCGCGAGTCCGAGTACGGCTGGGTGCTCGCGGGCTCGACCCAGACGGGCGTGCACTTGGGCGCTTACGGGCGCGGGATGAGCGCCTACGGGCTGGGCTTCTCGGTGATCAAGGACATCACTTCGTACGACGGCTGAGCCCGCTCGACGCCTGAGCCCGCTCGCGGCACCCGCGAGCGCGGCCGGCGCGCCGGAGAGCGCCCCGGAGGACGAGCAGCGGGACGAGCAGCGGGACGAGCACCCAGACGTGCACCCCGCGGGCCCGGTCGGGAAGACCGGGCCCGCGCGCGTCACCCGGGCCGGCTCAGAAGGCGTCGGCTCAGAAAGTGCCGGATCGGAAAGTGTCGGCTCAGAACTTGTTGCGCGGGGTGATGCCGAGCGAGAGCCCGGACAGCCCGCGCGCACGGCCGCCGAGCTTGCCCGCGATGCTGCGCAACGCGCTGCCCGCCGGGGACTCGGGGTCGGTCAGCACGATCGGCGTGCCCGAGTCGCCGCCCTCGCGCAGCCGTACGTCGATCGGGATGGTGCCCAGCACGGGGACATTCGCGCCGGTGGTCCTGGTGAGCCCCTCGGCGACCCGCTCGCCGCCGCCGGAGCCGAAGACGTCCACGATCTCGTCGCAGTGCGGGCAGGGCAGCCCGGACATGTTCTCGACCACGCCGACGATCTTCTGGTGGGTCTGCACGGCGATGGCCCCGGCGCGCTCGGCGACCTCGGCCGCGGCCTGCTGCGGCGTGGTCACCACCAGGATCTCGGCGTTGGGCACCAGCTGGGCCACCGAGATCGCGATGTCACCGGTGCCCGGCGGCAGGTCGAGCAGGAGTACGTCCAGGTCGCCCCAGTAGACGTCCCCGAGGAACTGCTGGAGCGCCCGGTGCAGCATCGGACCGCGCCAGACGACCGGTGCGTTGCCGGGGGTGAACATGCCGATCGAGATGACCTTCACGCCGTGCGCGGACGGCGGCATGATCATGTCCTCGACCTGGGTGGGCCGGGCGTCGGTGCCGAGCATCCGGGGGACCGAGTGGCCGTAGATGTCCGCGTCCACGACGCCGACCTTGAGCCCGTCGCCCGCCATCGCGGCCGCGAGGTTGACCGTCACCGAGGACTTGCCGACGCCGCCCTTGCCGGAGGCCACCGCGTACACCCGGGTCAGCGAGCCGGGCTGGGCGAACGGGATCTCGCGCTCGGCCTTGCCGCCGCGCAGTGTGGAGGCCAGCTCCTTGCGCTGCTCGTCGCTCATCACGTCCAGCTCGACGCTCACGCCCGTCACGCCCGCGACCGCGGCGACCGCGTCCGTCACGCTGTTGATGATCGTCTCGCGCATCGGGCAGCCGGAGACGGTGAGGAAGACGGCGACCGCGACTGTCCCGTCCGCCGCGATCTCCACCGATTTGACCATGCCGAGATCGGTGATCGGGCGGTGGATCTCCGGGTCGTTCACCGTCGCGAGTGCTGCGCGCACCGCGTCCTCGGTGGGCGCGGAGTCGTACGTGTCGGTAGCCATGACCCGATGGTACGGCGCGGGAGGCGGCCTCCGGAAAGGGCTCTCAGCGGTCGCGTTCGTCACTCTCGGCGGAGCCCCCGGACGAGAGCGCCTGCCGCTGCTCCAGTTCCTTCACGAGATCCTGGAGTTCGGAGCGGATCCAGTCGCGGGTGGCGACCTCGCCGAGGTTGATCCGCAGCGCCGCGACCTCGCGGGTGAGGTACTCGGTGTCGGCGATGCTGCGCTCGTTCTGCTTGCGGTCCTGCTCCAGATTGACCCGGTCCCGGTCGTCCTGCCTGTTCTGCGCGAGCAGGATCAGCGGGGCCGCGTAGGACGCCTGGAGGGACAGCACGAGGGTCAGGAAGATGAACGGGAACTCGTCGAAGCGCAGGTGCTGCGGCACCGAGACGTTCCAGACCACCCACAGGATGATCACCATCGTCATCCAGGCGATGAACCGCCCGGTGCCCAGGAAGCGGGCCGTGCGCTCCGAGGTCCGGCCGAACGCCTCCGGGTCGAACGACGGCCACAGGCTGCGCCGCTGGGCGCGCGGCTGGTCGAGCCGCTCGCGCCGGGCGGTCGGGCGGCCGTCCCGCCCGGAGCCGCGGCGGCTGTCCGGTCTGCCGGTGTGCCGGCTGTCGTGCCGGCCATTGTGCGGGGTGCGGTCCGAGCGGTCAGCGGCCATCGGTGACCTCCCGGGCGTCGTCGTCCGTCACGGTGAAGTCGTCGGCGACCGACTCGCGCCAGTCGTCGGGCAGCAGATGGTCGAGCACGTCGTCCACGGTCACCGCGCCGAGCAGCGATCCGCTCTCGTCCACCACCGGGGCCGAGATCAGGTTGTACGTCGCGAGGTAGCTGGTGACCGCGGGCAGCGAGGTGCCCGGCGGCAGCGGCCGCAGGTCGGTGTCGACTATCGAGCCGACGAGGGTGCCCGGCGGGTCCCGCAGCAGCCGCTGGAAGTGCAGCGTCCCGAGGTACTTCCCGGTCGGCGTCTCGTCCGGCGGCCGGCAGACGTACACCTGGGCGGCGAGGGCCGGCGACAGGTCCCGGATGCGGACCCGGGCGAGCGCCTCCGCGACCGTCGCGTCGGGCCGCAGCACGATCGGCTCGGTGGTCATCAGGCCGCCCGCCGTGCGCTCCTCGTACGACAGCAGGCGGCGCACCGGCTCGGCGTCCCGCGGCTGCATCAGCGCGAGCAGCCGCTCCTGCTCGTCCTCGGGCAGCTCCGCGAGCAGGTCGGCCGCGTCGTCCGGGTCCATCGCCTCCAGGACGTCGGCGGCGCGCTCCTTCTGCAGCTTGCCGAGGATCTCCACCTGGTCGTCGTCGGGCAATTCCTCCAGCACGTCGGCGAGCCGGTCGTCGTCGAGTGCGGCGGCGACCTCGGCGCGGCGCTTGGGGGAGAGGTGGTGCAGCACGTTCGCGAGGTCGGCCGGGCGCAGCTGTTCGAAGGTGGCGAGCAGATTCTCCGCGCCCTGGCCGTCCTCCTCCAGCGAGAAGCCGCTGACGGCGGACCACTCGACGGTCAGCGTCTCGCCGCGCTTGCGCAGCGCGCCGCCCTTGCCGCGCCGTACGAAGACCTTGTCGATCTCCCAGTCGCGGCGGGCGGGCAGTTGGGCCATCGAGACGTCGAGGACCGTCACCTCCTCGTCCGGCGCGACGTCCGTGCCGACCAGCTGGACCCGGCGGTCGAGCAGCTCGCCCAGCACCAGAGTCTCGGTGGGGCGCTGTTCGAAGCGCCGCATGTTGATCACGCCGGTCGTGATGACCTGGCCCGACTCGACGCCGGTCACCCGGGTCATCGGCAGGAAGATCCGGCGGCGGGTGACCACTTCGACGACGAGTCCGAGCACCCGCGGCGGCCGGCCGCCCACCCGCAGCATCGCCACCAGGTCCCGGACCCGGCCGACTTGGTCGCCGTTGGGGTCGAAGACCGCGATGCCGGAGAGGTGCGAGACGAACACGCGGGGCACGCCTGCGGCCATGTCAGCGCCTCCCATTCGGGTTGTACGGGGCTCATGCCGGGTTCAGGTTAACGTGACCTGATCAGTGCCGCTGTCATGCGAGTGACGGTACAGCTCTCCTCCAAAGCTCGTAGCCGACACAGGTACGCTGCCGTACTGCTGTCGAGGTCACCCGCATCAGGAGGCAGAGCAGACGTGACTCCATTCCCCCGGACCACCGCATCGTCGGGTGGCGCCCGACGACTGCGCAGCGTGACCCTCGCCGGGGCGGTGTGCGCCGGGCTGGTCGTGTCGCTGGCCGGCTGCGGCGGCGGCGATGACGCCGCCGCGGACCCCGACAAGGGGACCAACGGGGTCGGGAAACTCTCCCCCGGCAAGATCGAGAAAAGAGCTCTCAAGGCGGCGCGCGGCGCGAAGGCGGTGCGGCTGTCCGGCACCGTCGTCAGCAAGGGCCACACCTACAGACTCGACATGCGGCTCAAAGAGGGCGGCGGCACGGGTCAGCTCACCGCGAAGGACCGCACCTTCGAGTTGCTTCGGTCCGGCGACGAGCTCTACCTCAAGGCCGACGCCGCGTTCTGGGCCGATCAGCAGGGCGGCGCGCAGCCCTCGAAGGGCGACAGTGTGGCCAGCAAGCTCGACGACAAGTACGTCAAGGTGCCGACCGGCGACCCCTCGTACAAGCAGTTCAGCGGCTTCACCGACAAGAACGTGCTGCTCGACGGGCTGCTCGGGCTGCACGGCCGGCTGGCGACCGGGGACCGCGGCTCGGTGGACGGCGTCCGCACCATCCGGGTCAGCGCGGGGAAGGGCAGCGGCGGCACCCTCGACGTCTCCCTCGAAGGCACGCCCTACCCGCTGCGGTTGCAGCGCGCGGGCGGTGCGGGAACGTTGCGGCTCGGCGACTGGAACAAGGATTTCTCGGCCGAGGCCCCGGACCGGGAGCACGTCCTGGATTACGGGCAGCAGATCCCTGGCACCGGCTGACCGGCTGAGGGAGGGGCCGACGGGCGGGGGGTCGCCGTCGGTTGGATGGCCGGGCGGTCGGACGTTCGCTGAGGCTACGGGGGCGGGCGCGGGCGGGGCCGTTTGCGGCGGCAGGGCCCGCCGTCGTTGGTCGTGGCGGCGCGGGGCGCTGCGGCCGTCCCGGACTGTCCCAACCTCTCCGTAGCCCCCGCGCGGGCCCGTCAGCGGCGCTTGAGGCCCTTGCGCAGCAGCCTGGGCAGCGCGGCCGGCATCTCCTGCCGGGTGGTGGCGGGGCTGGGGTACGGCGCTGCGGCCAGGGAGCCGTCCGGCATCGCGTCGGGGCGCTGCGCCGCCGGGCCGAGCGGTTCGAGGCGTAGCACCCGGCACTCGCGCGCCCAGCGTTCGGTGATCCGGTCGGAGTCCGGCGCGTTCAGCCGCTTCGCCTTCAGCTCCGCGGCGGTGGCGGTCCACGGCTCGCTGCGGGGCGCGAGTTCGACGACGCGCGCCTCCCAGGCCACGAGCCGCCCGCCCTTGTCCTTGCTGCGCACGGTCACGGTGGCGGTGCCGCCGTCCACCAGGCCGAGCCCGGCGAGCGGCTGCTCGCCGTCGCCGTCGCCGATCAGGCACACCGCGCCCTCGTGCCAGACGTGCCACAGGGCGCGCGAGGGGCCCTCGGCGCCGCGGACCCAGATGAGGCCCGATTTCTTCGTGGCTTCCTCGATGAGGGCCCGGTCGGAGCGGGCCTGATCCACGGTCTGCGTCATGGGTGAAGCCTAGGGGGTGGCCGCGCCGGGCTTGGTGGGGTGGGGCTCGTGGGGTGGGGCGTGGAGCGCTGCGCGCGACGGGGGCGCGCGGCGGGGCGTACGGCGGGGGCTCCGGCGGGGGCTCCGGCGGGGCGTACGGCGGGGGCTCTGGCAGGGGCACCGGCGGGGGCTCCGGCGGGGCGTACGGCGGGGGCTCCGGCGGGGCGTACGGCGGGGGCTCTGGCAGGGGCGCGTCCAGCGGCCGGACGGACAGTTCCATGGAGCGGTCATGCGCCTTACGCTGGGCGGGCCCTTGTCACCCGACCGCGAGGACCGCCGTGCCCACCGCCCAGACCGGCCGCGCCGAAGCCCCCGGCGTCGAAGCAACCGCCGCCGCAGGCTCCCCGCCGCCCCTCGGCGGGCTGCACACCCGCGCGCCGATGGACCTGGCGCTGCTCGCGGTCGCCATCGCCGGGATCTCGTTCTCCGCGCCGCTGATAGCCGCGACGGCCGCGCCCGCGCTGGCCATCGCGTTCTGGCGGAACGCCATGGCGGTGGGGGTGCTGACCCCGCTGGCCCTGCTGCGGCACCGGGTGGAGTTCCGGCGGATGGGGCGCAGGGCCGTACTGCTGTCGGTGGCCGCCGGCGGGCTGCTGGCGCTGCACTTCGCGCTCTGGCTGCCCAGCCTCCGTATGACCTCGGTCGCCTCGTCCACCGCGCTGGTGACGACCACTCCGATCTGGACCACGCTGCTGCTGAGGCTGCGCGGGCACCGGCCGCCCCGGCTCGTCTGGGCGGGCACGGCGGTCGCCTTCCTCGGCGTGGTCATCCTGACCGGCGTCGACATGTCGATGTCACCGCAGGCCCTCGCGGGCGACGCGCTCGCGCTGGCCGGCGGCATGGCGGCGGCGGGCTACGTCCTGCTGGGCGCCGAGGTGCGGCGCACGGTGAGCACCACCGCCTACACGTACGTCTGCTACTCCACGACCGCCGTGCTGCTGCTGGCGGCCTGCCTGGTGTCCGGGGCCTCGCTGTCCGGCTACAGCGGCGAGACCTGGCTGAAGCTGGCGGTGCTGACGGTCGCCGCGCAGCTGCTCGGCCACTCGATCATGAACCGGGTGGTGCGCGGCCTCGGCCCCTCGATCGTCTCGACCTCGATCCTGCTGGAGACGCCGGGCGCGGCGCTCATCGCCGCGCTCTGGCTGCACCAGACGCCGCCGGCCGCCGCCTACCCGGCGCTCGTGGTGATCCTTACCGGGCTGGGCCTGGTCGTGCTGGCGGACCGCAGGAAGACGACCTAGGGCCTCTTCCGGGTTTGCGGCCGGGCTCGCGGGGCTCCCTGATCCAGCCGCAAACCCGGAAGAGGCCCTAGCGGGCCGGTCGGCCCGCCGGGCGATCGCCGACCCCGCCAGGCCATCGCCGACGCGGGCTGCGTCCCGCCGACTGCAGCCGGCCGACTACAGCCAGCCGTTGCGGCGGAAGCCCCGGTGGATGGCGACGCAGATCCCGGCCGTGATGATCATCACCATCGGATAGCCGTACCGCCACTCCAGCTCCGGCATGTACTTGAAGTTCATGCCGTAGATCCCCGCGATCATCGTGGGCACGGCGAAGATCGCCGCCCAGGAGGTGATCTTGCGCATGTCCTCGTTCTGCGCGACCGTCGCCTGCGCCAGGTTGGCCTGCAGGATCGAGTTGAGCAGGTCGTCGAAGGACACCACCTGCTCGTGCACCCGCGCGAGATGGTCGGCGACGTCGCGGAAGTACTTCTGGATGTCCGGGTCGACCAGCCGCATCGGCCGCTCGGAGAGCAGCTGCATGGGCCGCAGCAGTGGTGCCACCGCCCGCTTGAACTCCAGTACCTCTCGCTTGAGTTGGTAGATGCGGCCCGCGTCGCCGCCGCGCGCGCTGCCGCCGGTCTTCGGCGCGGACGCCTTGCCGGGGCCGGCTGTCCTGCCCGGGGCAGCCGTGGCGGAGCCAGAGAAGACCTCGATCTCGACCTCGTCGATGTCGTCCTGGACCGCGTCGGCGACCGCGATGTAGCCGTCCACCACTTGGTCGGCGATGGAGTGCAGCACCGCCGAGGGGCCCTTGGCGAGCAGCTCGGGGTCCTGCTGGAGCCGGTGCCGCAGCGCGCGCAGCGAGCCCTGGCCGCCGTGCCGCACGGTGATGATGAAGCTCTGGCCGGTGAAGCACATCACCTCGCCGGTCTCCACCACCTCGCTGGTCGCGGTGAGTTCGGCGTGCTCGACGTAGTGGATGGTCTTGAAGACGGTGAAGAGGGTGTCGTCGTAGCGCTCCAGCTTCGGCCGCTGGTGTGCGTGCACCGCGTCCTCGACGGCGAGCGGGTGCAGGCCGAACTCCCGTGCGATGTCGGAGAACTCACGCTCCGTCGGCTCGTGCAGCCCGATCCAGGCGAACCCGCCGTCGGCGCGTACCCGTGCCATCGCTTCGTTCGGTGTGACGTGGTCGCTGACGCGCCGGCCCTCGCGGTAGACGGCGCAGTCCACCACGGCGCTGGTGCTGAACGGGTCGCGGGTGGTCTCGTAGTCGGCGGCTGCGTGGGTCCGTTGCCGGGTGGGGCGAACCGCTGCGCGCAGGTCTCGGATCATCGACATGGGCGGGCTCCTTCGCGGGCCGGCCGTCGGCGGCGAGTGCGGCGCTTCCCGGAATGGGGACCTACGGGCCCCGGTGAGGGCTGTGGTACGTCCACAAAGCGGGAGGCGCACCGCTCGTCGCGGTGACGGCGTTTCGCTGAGATCGCTGAGTGCTCGGGTCAGGGCGAAACTGTGAATGGCGCTCTACCGACATGCGCTGCCACACGCTGCTTTGTGCTGCGGCGCGATCGGACCCGGTGAAAAAATCGAGAACTTCAGTGGTTGCCCGGCCGAATGGCGGGGTATTGAAGATCTCGGATCACTTGGAAGGGTGCCGGACGGGAGAGCTGCCGGTACTGCACGGTCGACTAGGCTCCATCGCAGCCCCACCTCCTCCGGCCGATCCCCGCTGGGGGATGGTTCAACGCACCTTCGACGGCCGGACTCCCGGCGGCGATTGAAGTGCCGCACCGTCATGTCCTGACCAGCGGCCCAGGCTATCAGCCGGCGGAAGCGCCACGGTGCCGCTTTGCCGGTTCCATGCGCGTTCTATGCTCGCCGCATGGCAGACGTTCTTGAGCTGGTCGAAGCCCGCTTGCGCAGCGCACTGGGCGAACCGGAAGCGCGCGCGGCGGTGACCTTCCTCGGCACCGACCGGATCGAAGTGCTTCGCTTCAGCAGCGACACCGACGGCGGCCTGGTCCGCTACGCCACACTCGGCATGTCCCGGCTGCCGATGGGCGATCCGACCGTGGTGCTCGCCGACCCGCTGCGCGGCCCGCGCGCCGAACTGGTGCTGTCCGTGCGCCCGGCGGGCGCCGAGGTCGACAAGGTGCTGCGGCCACTCGCGGTGCTGGGCGCCTCGCCGCAGGTCGAGGGACTGGTGGTGTCGCCGGGCGCGTCGCTGGACGTCGGCGAGCCGCTGTGGCCCGGGGCCGCCTTCACCTCCGTACTCGTCGCCGAGTCCGGCGGGCTGGTCGAGGACCTGGAGCTGGACGAGCCGATGGACCCGGTGCGGTTTCTGCCGCTGCTGCCGATGACGGGCAACGAGGCGGCGTGGAAGCGGGTGCACGGCGCGACGGCGCTGGAGGAGCGCTGGCTGTCGCACGGAACGGACCTGCGCGACCCGCTGCGCAGGTCCGTGTCGCTGGAGAGCTGACGGGGAGATCCCTGGGGCGGGGAGATCCGTGGGGCGAGCTCAGGCCCCGGCCCGCTGTATCCGGCGCTATTGACATCATTGACATCAGCGACAGCGGAAATTCACGGGTGGGCGGGCGCGGGCCCCTCCGCGAGCGCGACGGCCCGTGGCTCTCCGGACGGGTGATCGTCCTTGACGCGGCGAGCACTGGGGAGGACCGTGGGCCTCATGAGGGGCGAACCCAGTTGCCCGAAATGCGGTGGCCGGGTCAGGGCGCCCGGTCTCTTTGCCGACTCCTGGCAGTGCGGAGTGCACGGATCGGTGCATCCCCTGCAGCCGGTCATCCCGCCCAGCGTCGAAGCGCTCGGTGTCGTCGTGAACCGCGCGCGGGTGCCGGTGTGGATGCCCTGGCCGCTGCCCGTCGGCTGGCTGTTCAGCGGCGTCGCGTACGCCGGGGACGACCGCAGCGGCGGGCGCGCCACGGCGGTGGCCTGCTCGGGCCCGGGGCCGCTCGGCGGTCCCGCCGAGCTGCTGCTGATCACGGAGGAACTGGGCGTCGGCCTCGGAGCGCGCTTCGCCGGCATCGAGGGCCCCGACCCCGGCCCGTACATGTGCGTCGACAGGCCGCCGCACGCCAAGGTCCTGGCCGCCGGCCGGCCCACCCCGCTCTGGCACGTCGACGCCGCGCCCGGCGACCGGGCGGTCTACGCGGGGGAGGCGCGCGGCCTCTGGCTGTGGGCGATCATCTGGCCCGAGGCTTCCGGGCTGCTGATGTACGACGAGCTGGTGCTCACCGATCTGCGGGACGCGGGCGCCGAGGTCGATCTGCTGCCGTGCGGGGCGTTCTCACCGCGCATCCTGTCCTGACCGGGCCCTGTGCCGTGCTTGTCCCTTGCCTTGCCCTGACCGGTCGCCGTTCCCGTCCCGACCGGGCGCGTCGACCAGTCCGAATGCCCGCTCCGGCCTCCGATGGGGGCGCGGCCGGCTGCGGTTATCCTGAAGCGACCGTTCCGCTGTCCCCCGTCCCCTGGCCTGGAGTCCGTCCGTGCGCATCGACCTGCACACCCACTCCACGGCTTCGGACGGCACGGACACCCCCGCCGAGCTGGTGCGCAACGCCGCCGCGGCCGGGCTCGACGTCGTCGCGCTGACCGACCACGACACCGTCGGCGGCTACGAGGAGGCGATCCGGGCACTCCCGGCCGGACTCACCCTGGTGACCGGCGCTGAGCTGTCCTGCCGGATCGACGGCGTGAGCATGCACATGCTGGCCTACCTCTTCGACCCGACGGACCCCGAGCTGACGCGCGAGCGGGAACTCGTACGGGACGACCGGGTGCGCCGCGCCCGGCTGATGACCGAGAAGCTGGTCGAGCTCGGCGTGCCGGTCAGCTGGCAGCGGGTACGGGAGATCGCGGGCGACGGATCGGTCGGCCGGCCGCACGTCGCGACCGCGCTCATCGAGGCGGGCGTCATCGCCGACATCGGCGAGGCCTTCACACCGGAGTGGATCGGGCCGGGCGGCCGGGCCTACGTCGAGAAGCACGAGCTGGACCCCTTCGAGGCGATCCGGCTGGTCAAGTCCGCCGGCGGGGTCAGCGTCTTCGCGCACCCTGCGGCGGTCAAGCGCGGCGCGGTGGTCCCGGAGAGCTCGATAGCCGAACTCGCCGCCGCCGGACTCGACGGCATCGAGGTCGACCACATGGACCACGACGCGCCCACCCGCGCCCGGCTGCGCGGGCTGGCCGCCGACCTCGGGCTGCTCACCACCGGCTCCAGCGACTACCACGGCAGCCGCAAGACCTGTGAACTCGGCGAGTTCACCACCGCCCCCGAGGTCTACGCCGAGATCGCGGCCCGGGGCTCAGGCGCCCGGCCGTTCGAACGCGCGTCGTAACACCCGTGTCCGCGCCCGCCACCGGCACCGCCCCCCCGTCCTCACACCACCGCTAGGCCATGATCGTGTTCGACTTTGCTCTCTTCGGGTCCGTCTTCGTGACACTTTTCGTGATCATGGACCCGCCCGGCATCACGCCGATCTTCCTCGGGCTGACCTCAGGGCGTCCCGCCAAGGTGCAGCGCAAGATGGCCTGGCAGGCGACCGCGGTCGCCTTCTGCGTCATCGCCGTCTTCGGGCTCTGCGGCCAGCAGATCCTCGACTACCTGCATGTGTCGGTGCCCGCGCTGATGGTCGCGGGCGGCCTGCTGCTCCTGCTCATCGCGCTCGACCTGCTCACCGGCAAGAACGAGGAGCCGACCCAGACCAAGGACGTCAACGTCGCGCTGGTGCCGCTCGGCATGCCGCTGCTGGCGGGGCCCGGCGCGATCGTCTCGGTGATCCTCGCGGTGCAGCACGCCGACGGCATCGGCGGCCAGCTGTCGGTGTGGGCGGCGATCGTGGCGATGCACGTGGTGCTGCTGCTGACCATGCGCTACTCGCTGCTGATCATCCGGGTGATCAAGGACGGCGGTGTGGTGCTGGTGACCCGGCTGGCCGGGATGATGCTCTCCGCCATCGCGGTGCAGCAGATCGCGAACGGGGTGACGCAGTTCGTCCGGAACGCCTGAACGGGCCGGGAGCGCGCACAAAACGCGAAGGGCCCCCGAACCGTCAGGTCCGGGGGCCCTCCACGAATGCGTTAACGGGCGACTGCGTCGGCCGGGCGGATGTAGATGCGCTGGCCGATCGAGGCGGCCTGCTGCACAATCCGGTTGACGGAGGCGGCGTCCACGACGGTGCTGTCGACGGCTGAGCCGTCGATGTCGTCGAGGTGCATGATTTCGAAGCGCAAGGCTTCTCCCTTCGTCTGATCCTCCTGCTGAGGAGAACTACTGGTGCTGGTGGTGCTGGTGGTGCAGCGTTCAGTGCGCCGTCGGTGCCGCACGTTCTGATGTGTATAACCCAGTCTCCCATGAAGTCATTCCCTACGCTAAGGAAAACTTTCGATTGCCTAAGTACTCATGGGTTGCGGGACCGGTTGTGTCCCTTGCGTGAGCACCCGGACAATGGGGCCCGTATGAACCACGTACAGCCCCCGGGCCCCCCTGATACCGCCGCGCCACTCGACCTCGCCGCGGTCGCCGCCGGCATCGAGCGCACCAACCACCTGCTGGAACGGGTGCTCGCCGAAGTCGCGACCACGCCCTCCACGCACGCGATCTTCGTGGACGCGGGCTACGTCTACGCCGCGGCCGGCCGACTCGTGGCCGGGACCGAGGACCGGCGGGCCTTCGACCTCGACTCCGAAGGCATCATCGAAGCCTTCATCGACAAGGCCCGCATGCTCTTCCCGGACAGCAGACTGCTGCGCGTCTACTGGTACGACGGCGCGCGCCGCCGCATCCACACCCCCGAACAGCAGAAGATCGCCGAGCTGCCCGACGTCAAGGTCCGGCTGGGCAACCTCAACGCCAACAACCAGCAGAAGGGCGTCGACTCGCTGATCCGCACCGATCTGGAGTCCCTCGCCCGGCACCGAGCGATCAGCGACGCGTCGCTCATCGGCGGCGACGAGGACCTCGTATCGGCCGTCGAGGCGGCGCAGGGCTACGGCGCGCGCGTCCACCTCTGGGGCATCGAGGCGGCCGACGGACGCAACCAGGCCGACCCGCTGCTCTGGGAGGTCGACAGCCAGCGCACCTTCGACCTCGACTTCTGCAAGCCCTACGTCACCCGGCGCACCGCCCCGGTGTACACACCCGTGCTCAGCACGGGCATGGACGCGGAGGCGCTGGACGGGCCCGCCCCGACCCGCGAGGACTTGCGCTTCGTCGGGGCGCAGGTCGCCGCCCAGTGGCTCGGCACCCGCGGCACCGAAGCCCTCGCCGACCTGCTGCCCGGCCACCCGTACCTGCCGGGATCGGTCGACCAGGAACTGCTGATCGAGGCGGAAGCGCTGCTCCGGCACTCGCTGCGCGGCCACGGTGACCTGCGGCGGGCGCTGCGGGACGGGTTCTGGGCGCACCTTCAGGCGCAGTACTAGGCCGCGCTGGGGCAAAGCTCGCAGGGAGGGGCACCAGGCCGCTGGGGCGCGGTGCCGGGCCGCCCAGGGCCCGGGGCCCCGCCCCGGTTCCGGCTGCCCGCTGTGGGCGGCCTGCCGTCAGACGCTCCGCCAGAAGTCGATCAGCGCGCGGGCCGTCTCCCGCGGACGCTCCGCGTTGGGGGAGTGCTCGGCGCCCGCGATGACGGTCCGGCGGGCGCCGAGCCGTTCGGCCATCGAGTCCATCAGCGGCACCGGCCAGGCGTAGTCCACCGCGCCGGACAGCACATGCTTGGGCAGCGGTACGGCGGCCAGCTCCGCGACCCGGTCCGGCTCGCCGATGAGCTGCCGGCCGGTGGCCATGAGCTGCTGCGGGACCGTGCCGAGCCAGCGCTCGCGCAGGAACTCCCGTACGGCGGGCGGCGTCCCGTCGTCGGCCGCCTCCGGCGGGTCGAGCTCGCGCATCGCCCGCCAGACCCCCTCCATGTCGAGCTGACCGAGCGCGTCGATGAGCAGCGTCGTACGGGCCCGCTGCGCCTCGGAGATCGCGCCGGGCCCTGAGCTCACGATCGTCAGCGAACCGAATCGCGCCGGGGCCAGCAGCACGGCGGCGCGGGAGATCAGGCCGCCGAGCGAATGCCCGAGCAGATGTGTGGGGTGCGCCGTTGCCGTGGTCTGTGCGGTGTCGCCGCCGTTCGCTTCGCCGTCGCTGAGGGCGGCCGCCTGGGCGAGCACGTCCCGGGCCAGTTCCCGCTGGGCGTACGCGGCCTCGTCGGACGGCCCGGCGCTCTCGTACTGCCCGCGCCCGTCGACCGCGACCGCCCGGAAGCCGGCGTCCGCCAGCGGTGCGAGCAGCGCGATGAAGTCTTCCTTGCTGCCGGTGAAGCCCGGCACGAGCAGCGCCGTCCCCCGCGGCGGCGACGCGGGCCGTGCGTCGAGCACGGCGAATTCCCCGCGCGAGGTCCGGAGTCGGTACGCGCGAGCGCGCTCGGGCAGCGATAGATCAGGCGGCCTGCTCATGGGGGTGAGGCTAGTCGCAGCGCGTTTCGGCTCGCCGCCCGCCACCGGGGTTACGCGTCCTTCGGCCGCGCTGTCCTCAATCGCCGGACGGGCTGAAATTCAGCCCGTCCGGCGATTGAGGACACCCGTCCACCGGGCGGACCCGTCCACCGGGCGGACCCGTCCACCGGGCGGACCCGTCCACCGGGCGGACCCGGTCAACGGGCGGACCCGGTCAACGGGTTACAGCATCGCGCTAGCGCGAGCGCCGACGCGAAGGCTGCGACTGCGACGTCTGGGCCGCGGCAGCCGCCGCGGACTCGACCGTCTGGAAGGACTCCGTCTCCGGCTTCGCCTTGCGGACCGGGCGACGGGCCGGCTTGCGCGCGGCGACGATCGTGTCGACGGCCACTACGGGCTTCGGCGGGCCGCTGCGTGTCGCCCGGCGACGGGTCGGCACGGTCGGCTCGGCGGCCTCCACCGTGTCGAGCGCCGCCTCGGCGGCGACCGGCGCTGCCACGACCTCGGCCGCGACGGCCGGGGCCGCCTCGGACTGCGGGGCGCTGCGGCGGGTGCGACGCGCGGACCTGGCCTCGGGGACGACGGCCTCGGCAGTCTCCACCGCCTCAGCCGGCGCGATCGTCTCGACCGGTGCGAGCGGCTCAGCCGTCACAACGCTCTGCGCGGTGTCGAGCACGGCCGTGGCCTCGGCCGTTTCGACGCCCGCCTCGGAACGCGGCGCGGCACCGCGGCGACGGCGGCGACGGGGCTGCCTCGGCTCGGCGGAGTCCTCGGAGTCCGTCGGGGCCGCGGGGACGGTCTCGACCGGGGCGGAAGCCTCGGCGGTGTCGACGGCGGTGACCGCCGACTGCGCCGGAGCGCCGTCCGTGCCGTCCGTGCCGCCGTTACGGGTGCGGCGACGCGGGGTGCGGTCGCGCTTGGGGCGCTCCTGCTCCTCCGCCTCGGCCACGACGGGGGCGCCGCGGCCGGCGTCGCGGCCACCGCTGTCCTTGCCGCCGGAACGGCCGCTGTCACGGCCGGCGTCCTTGGGACCGCGACCGCGGCCGCCCGTCTCGCCCAGGTCCTCGACCTCTTCGGCCCGCAGGCCGGCGCGGGTGCGGTCGGAGCGAGGCAGCGTGCCCGTGGTGCCGGCCGGGATGCCCAGCAGCTCGTAGAGGTGCGCGGAGGTGGAGTAGGTCTCCTCCGGGTTGTCGAACGGCAGGTCCAGCGCCTTGTTGATCAGCTTCCAGCGGGGGATGTCGTCCCAGTCGACCAGCGTGATCGCGATGCCCGACTTGCCCGCGCGGCCGGTGCGGCCGATGCGGTGCAGGTAGGTCTTCTCGTCTTCCGGCGACTGGTAGTTGATGACGTGGGTCACGCCGTCGACGTCGATGCCGCGGGCGGCGACGTCGGTGCAGACCAGCACGTCGACCTTGCCGTTGCGGAAGGCGCGCAGCGCCTGCTCGCGCGCCCCCTGGCCGAGGTCGCCGTGGACCGCTCCGGAGGCGAAGCCGCGGCGGGCCAGCTGGTCGGCGATGTCGGCCGCGGTGCGCTTGGTGCGGCAGAAGATCATGGCCAGGCCGCGGCCCTGCGCCTGCAGGATGCGGGAGACCAGCTCCGGCTTGTCCATGTTGTGCGCGCGGAAGATGTGCTGCTTGGTGTTGGCGACCGTCTGGCCCGCGTCGTCGGGCGAGGTGGCGCTGATGTGGGTGGGCTGCGTCATATAGCGGCGCGCGAGCGAGATGACCGCGCCCGGCATGGTCGCCGAGAACAGCATCGTCTGGCGCTTCGCCGGGAGCAGCTGGAGAATCCGCTCGACGTCGGGGAGGAAGCCCAGGTCGAGCATCTCGTCGGCCTCGTCGAGGACGAGCGAGCGGACGTCCCCGAGGTTGAGCTTCTTCTGACCCGCGAGGTCGAGCAGCCGGCCCGGGGTGCCGACGATGACGTCGACGCCCTTGCGCAGCGCTTCGACCTGCGGCTCGTACGACCGGCCGCCGTAAATGGCGAGCACCCGGACGTTACGGACCTTGCCGGCGGTCAGCAGGTCGTTGGTGACCTGCTGGCACAGCTCGCGGGTGGGGACGACGACGAGCGCCTGCGGGGTGTCGGTCAGCTGGTCGGGGGTGGCCCGGCCGGCCTCGACGTCCGCGGGGACGGTGACGCGCTCCAGTATCGGGAGGCCGAAGCCCAGCGTCTTGCCGGTGCCGGTCTTGGCCTGGCCGATGACGTCGGAGCCGGTCATGGCGACCGGGAGCGTCATTTCCTGGATGGGGAACGGGGAGATGATGCCGACAGCCTCAAGGGCCTCGGCGGTCTCGGGGAGAATCCCGAGGTCTCGGAACGTAGACAGGATCTTGCCTCTTCTGTGAGACGCGACGCGAGGAGGCGAGGGGGGTCGTACCGAGCCTGGTGCTCAACCGGCTTTGCTATGGCCGGGCGGCGCGGGACCACTGCCCTCGCTCAAGCGCTCTTGTCGCGCGAGCGGGTTCCTCTTTCGCCGTGCGTACGTTGCGTACACACCGCGCTGAGGGCGGTCTGGTGGAGCCGATCGGGCCACCGACCGGGCATCCGCTGGGGGTCCGGAACGTTGGATCTCCGGGAAACTCAGCATTCTGTGACACATGCGGACGCACGTGGAAACATGCGACTGTATGCGGCTATATGCAATGACCCACCGAATACTCGGCGGGTGCATTACCACTGTACCCCCTAACGGCGCATGTGCGTCCGGACAATCGTTCGTGCGCGTGGGGCGGGGGTGACTGACCAGGGCCTTCCGCCGGCTGCGAAGCGGGCTATTGTGCGCTGCATGGAGACGCCTGACGAGACCACCGCGCCCGCCGCCGCCGCTGCCCCGCAGCAGACCGGCATCGCCGCCCAGGACTGGGCACAGGCTTCCGGCGACCCGCAGTACCGGGCCGCCGTGATCGATCTGCTGGGTGCGCTCGCGTACGGCGAGCTGGCCGCCTTCGAGCGGCTCGCCGAGGACGCCAAGCTGGCGCCGACCCTGGACGACAAAGCGGAGTTGGCCAAGATGGCCTCCGCCGAGTTCCACCACTTCGAGCGGCTGCGCGGCCGGCTCGCGGCCGTGGACGCCGCGCCCACCGGCGCCATGGAACCGTTCGCCGCCGCGCTCGACGACTTCCACCGGCAGACCGCTCCGTCGGACTGGCTGGAGGGCCTGGTCAAGGCGTACGTCGGCGATTCGATCGCGAGTGACTTCTACCGCGAGGTGGCGGCCCGGCTGGACTCCGACACCCGTTCGCTGGTGCTCGCTGTGCTGGACGACACAGGCCACGCGTCGTTCGCCGTGGAGAAGGTGCGCGCCGCGATCGAGGCCGACCCGCGGGTCGGCGGGCGGCTGGCGCTGTGGGCCCGGCGGCTGATGGGCGAGGCGCTGAGCCAGGCGCAGCGGGTCGTCGCGGACCGCGACGCCCTGTCGACGATGCTGGTGGGCGGGGTCGCGGGCGGCTTCGACCTCGCGGAGGTCGGCCGGATGTTCTCCCGGATCACCGAGGCGCACACCAAGCGGATGGCCGCGCTGGGCCTGGCGGCCTGAACCGTTCGCTCCGGCCCGTGGAAGCGGGCCGGACGGGGGCCGACCGCAGCCTTCAGGCCGCGGCCGACCGCTGCGGACGCCCCTCCGGGCGGAGCAGCAGTGAGAGCAGGGCCACCGCCACGCAGAGCGAGGCGAGCAGGGTCGCGGGGGCGTGCCCCGAACCGAGGATGTGGTGCGCGATCACGCCGCCGAACAGCGCGGCGCCCGGACCGGTGGCCAGCACCAGCTGGTGGGACGGGAGTCGCCGGGGCAGCCACCGGGTGGCGGCGTGGGCGAGAGCGAGGCCGACGATGACGAAGCCGATTGCTTCCCAGAGCAAGATGGTTTCCCTCCCTCAAGGGTGACCTGCGGGCTGACGAGTTCCGTTCACAGCCCGTCCTACCCGGTCGACTCGGCGGGCAATCAGCTTCGCCGTTCCTCATCCGGGTGGTCCCGCGCCGCGCGGACGAGCGGCCGCGTACGACGAAGAGGCGGCCCGGTCGATGTGACCGGGCCGCCTCTTCGGGTGGCGCGTTCGTGCTGGCGCGTGCGCCGGGTGGTGCGCTCTACAGCGCGCCGAAGCCCACCTTGCGTGCGGCGTGCTCCCCGATCTCCACGTAGGCCAGCCGGTCGGCCGGCACCAGGACCTTGCGGCCGTGCTCGTCCTTGAGGCTCAGCAGCTGTGTCTTGCCGTTGAGCGCGTCGGACACCGCGCGCTCGACCTCTTCGGCAGACTGCGCGCTCTCAAGAACGATCTCGCGAGGCGCGTGCTGCACGCCGATCTTGACCTCCACGGCTTGGTCCTTCCGACGTTCAGTGTGGTGCGCGGTACCGCGCTGTACCCAGCACACATTAGCCGGGCACGAGTGCCGCGCGGCCCGCATGGAGGAACGCCCGCAGCGAACACGTGCGTCCACCAGGAAGGACCGCGTACGGCCGCTCACGACCGCGTACGGCTACGTATAACCGCGTACGGCCGCGTACAGCCGCGAGCACGGCCGGAGCGGGATCGCCCGCTCGGCCCCGCTACCGCTCCTACTGCTCCGCGCCGTGCAGCGGGAAGCCCGCGATGCCGCGCCAGGCCAGCGACGTCAGCAGATGGACCGCCGTCTCGCGGGGGATCGTGCTCTTGCTCGACAGCCAGTAGCGGGCGACCACCTGGGAGACCCCGCCCAGGCCGACGGCCAGCAGCATCGACTGCTCCTTGGGCAGCCCGGTGTCCTCCGAGATGACCGCGCTTATCGCTTCGGCGCACTGCAGGGAGACCCGGTCCACGCGCTCGCGCACCTGGGGCTCGTTGGTCAGGTCGGACTCGAAGACCAGCCGGAAGGCGCCGCCCTCGTCCTCCACGTACGCGAAGTAGGCGTCCATGGTGGCCTCGACGCGCAGCTTGTTGTCCGAGGTGGAGGCCAGCGCGGTGCGCACCGCGTGCAGCAGCGACTCGCAGTGCTGGTCCAGCAGAGCGAGGTAGAGGTCGAGTTTGCCGGGGAAGTGCTGGTAGAGCACCGGCTTGCTGACCCCGGCCCGTTCGGCGATGTCGTCCATGGCCGCTGCGTGATAACCCTGCGCGACGAAGACTTCCTGGGCCGCCCCGAGAAGTTGGTTGCGCCGGGCCCGGCGTGGCAGACGTGTCCCTCGCGGGCGCGCCTCGGTCTGCTCGATGGCTGTCACGCCGCCTCCCATGCTTCGTTCCGTGCGCGGTGTGCACCGCGTCGGCCATCGTACTTTCGGGTAACCCCGCTGTGTGCGGTCCGCGCACAGAATTTCACCGACCGGACACGGCCGGAAGCTGATATATCACCCCAGGTCATCGGTATTCGTCTTCATTCAGCTCCACGACGCGTGCCTGTTCGGCGCGATCTGCGGCATTGGCGGTGTCCGGGTCGGCGCCGGTGAGTGGTTCGTCGCGGTTCGGGATGAGCTCGGCGTGCTGTTCGACGGCGTCGGCCTCGGGGGCCTCCACGTCGAATTCGCCGGGTCCGCCGTCGCCGTCCGGGTCGGAATCCTCGAAGGTCTCCGGGTCGGTCGGGTCAACAGGCATGGTCACTCCCTTGTCCGGGGTGCACTTTCCGGGACGAACGCCCCTGTACCCGAGGGTAAACGCCCCTGTACCCGAGGGTAAACGCCCCTGTGCCCGAGGGTAGGAGAGTGTGCGCGACAGCGCGATGGCACCTGTGACCGCGAACACACGATCGGAGGCGTGATCGTCTCGTAACATTGCCGCATGTCTTCGACCGAGTCGCCCGGAATCCGGGCCACCCCGACGGAAGCACTTCCCCGGGGACCCAGAGCCGGCGCCGGCGAGACGCTGCGGGCGGTGAGCCTGCCGGGGCTGACGCTCAACGTCCGATCGCGCCCGGCGGTACGGGCCGGTCTGCCGCCCGCGCTGTACGTCCACGGGCTCGGCGGCTCCTCGCAGAACTGGTCGCTGCTGATGGCGGAGCTCGCCGACACGGTCGACGGCGAGGCGATCGACCTGCCCGGCTTCGGGCACTCCCCGCCGCCGGACGACGGCGGCTACTCGATCTCCGCCCACGCCAGAGCGGTCATCCGCTTCCTGGAGGCGGGCGGCCGAGGCCCGGTTCATCTGCTCGGCAATTCGCTGGGCGGCGCGGTCGTCACCCGCGTCGCGGCCGTCCGTCCTGACCTGGTGCGCACGCTCACCCTGGTCTCGCCCGCGCTGCCCGAGCTGCCCCCGCAGCCCAGCGCGGTGCCGACCGCGCTGCTGGCGCTGCCCGGCGTCACCCGACTGTTCGGCCGCCTCACCCGGAACTGGAGCGCCGAGCGGCGCACCCGCGAGGTGCTCGCGCTCTGTTACGGCGACCCCGCCAGGGTCACCCCGGAGGGCCTGGCGCTGGCCGTCGAGGAGTACGAGCGGCGGCTCGCGCTGCCGTATTTCTGGGATTCGCTGGCCCGCTCGGCGCGTGGCATCGTTGACGCGTACACGCTGAGCGGCCAGCATTCGCTGTGGCGGCAGGCGGAGCGGGTGCTCGCCCCGACGCTGCTCGTCTACGGTGGACGGGACCGGCTGGTCTCCTTCCGGATGGCCAAGCGGGCCTCCGTGGCCTTCCGGGACTCCCGGCTGCTGACGCTGCCCGACGCCGGACACGTGGCGATGATGGAATACCCGGATGTGGTGGGCCAGGCCCTCCGTGAACTGCTCGCCGACACGAGCGTGGACGAGCACGATGATCCGGTCGCCGACCGGGACTGGAGCTGAGACGCCGAGTGGGACGCCATAGCCGTGGAGGCCGGGCAGGACCCGGCGACGACACCTCCCGAGCCTCAGGAACCTCAGCCGACGCCCCCGGCGCATCGGCGGGCGGCGCGGGATCACCGGGTGTCGCGGCGGCGTCTCCGGCGGCCGACGACGGCCCGCCGTCCGAGGGCGGACGGGGACGCAGGCGGCGCGGCGGCCTGCCCGGAACCGGGCAGGCCGCAGCTCCCGGAGTCGGCCCCGGCCCCGGAGTACGGCCCGGCGCGGCCTCGACGCCGCCGCACGGGACATCGCGGCAGCCGTCCGCCCCGGTGCGCGGCGGACACCCCGAGCACCATGAGGGTGGCGGCGGCTGGGGCGCCCCCGGCCGTTCCGCCGACCCGCGTTCCGCCGACCCGCGCGCCCTCGACCCGCGCTTCAGTGGCGTGCCGCGGCCCGCGGGCTACCCGGCGCCGTCCGCGGCCGGGCGAATCCCGGGGCCGCGGCGGGAGTACGTCGGAGCGTTCGACGACGGCGATGTGTTCGCGGCCGGCGCGGCAGGGGCCGCCGGTGCGAGCGGGCGGGTGCTCGGAGCGCGTACGGCCGAGCAGGGCGACGGAGCCTTCGGCCCGCTGGGCGCGGACGGGTTCGCCGAGGAGAGCGACGACGAGGCCGGGACGGAGGCTGAGAGCGAGGCCGACAGATCCGGGCAGTATCCGCCCGACGGGCCGGAGGCCGCCCGTGGAGTCGCAGCCAAGGGCGCGAAGGGGCGCACCTTCACCGGCATCGCGGCGGCGGCCGTGACCACCGTGCTGGCGATCGTGGTGGCCGGGCAGGTCGCGGAGGGGCCCAAGGACAGCGGGCAGGTCGAGGCCAAGAGCACGATGGACCGCAAGGAGGCCGACGACGCCTCGCGCTCCGAGCAGCGCCCGACCCCGGTCGCGAAACCGGCCTCGTACGACGATCTGATGGCGCAGAAGTTCCCGCTCGCCCCGAAGCTCCAGGCGTCCCGCGAGTTCAAGACCGTGCCCGGCAACGACAAGGCCCTCGGCCGGGGGAACGTGCTGCGCTACCGGGTGGACGTCGAGCTGGGACTGCCGCTGGACGGCAAGCTGTTCGCCGACGCGGTGCACAAGACGCTGAACGACAAGCGGAGTTGGGGGCACGACGGCAGCCGCACCTTCGAGCGGGTGTCGAAGGGCCGCGCCGACTTCGTGATCACCCTGGCGAGCCCGGGGACCACCGCGACCTGGTGCGCCAAGTCCGGCCTCGACACCAGGGTGGACAACGTGTCCTGCGACTCGGCGGCGACCGAGCGGGTCATGATCAACGCCTACCGGTGGGCCCAGGGCGCCGAGACGTTCGGCGACAAGATGCACCCCTACCGGCAGATGCTGATCAACCACGAAGTGGGCCACCGGCTCGGGCGCAATCACGAGCCGTGCGGCAAGGAGGGCGCGTTGGCCCCGGTGATGATGCAGCAGACCAAGACGCTGACCACGGACGGCGACACCTGCAAGCCCAATTCCTGGCCCAATCCCTGATCGTGAGACGAACGGTCTCTGATCGTGAGACAGCTTTGCCAGCGGGCGAAAAATCGTCCAATGTTCTGCGCATGTCGCATCGCCACGTTCCCGAGATCACCGGCTTCGATCTGGTGCTCATCGGCGTGGCCGCGCATGCTGTCGCCGACATCGACTGTCGCTGAAGTCCCGCTCCTCCCGGGTCCGTCGAGGCGTTCCGCCCCGGCCCGGGTGCACCCCCGCGCGTGTCTCCTCACGCCTGCCGGGAGCGGCCCAGCGCTCGCCCGAGCTCCGTCCGCCGCCTTCCGCAGGTGATCCCTGCTGCGAAAGGCACCCTTCGTCATGCGTCAACTCTCCGTCATATCGCGCCGGGTGGCCGCGGCCGCCGTCAGTCTGGTCCTCGTCGGAGGCGCGGCGGCCTGCGGCCCTGAAGGGGACGACGACGCGGCCTCGGGCGGCGAGCGCGACGCCGCGCCGGCCAAGGGCGGCACGCTCAGCGTCCTCAACGCCGTCCCGCAGGAGAACTTCGACCCGGCGCGGCTCTACACCTCGGGCGGCGGCAACGTCCCCTCGCTCGTCTTCCGCACGCTGACCACCCGCAACCGGGAGGACGGGGCGGCGGGCGCGAAGGTGGTGCCGGACCTCGCGACCGACCTCGGCAAGCCCAGCGAGAACGCCACCGTGTGGACGTACAAGCTCAAGGCCGGGCTGAAGTACGAGGACGGCTCGGCGATCACCAGCGGCGACGTCAAGTACGGCATCGAGCGCTCCTTCGCGGCCGAACTCTCCGGCGGTGCGCCGTACCTGCGCGACTGGCTCGTCGGCGGCGACGACTACCCGGGCCCGTACGAGAAGAAGGGCAAAGGCGGCCTGGACTCGATCGAGACGCCCGACGCCAGGACAATCGTCTTCCACCTCAAGAAGCCCGAGGGCGAATTCCCCTATCTGGCTACCCAGACCCAGTTCACCCCGGTGCCGAAGGCGAAGGACGAGGGCACGAAATACGAGGAGCACCCGGTGTCCTCCGGCCCGTACAAGGTGGTCAAGAACACCGGCGACGGCGAGCGCCTGGTCCTGGAGCGCAACCCGCACTGGTCCGCGAAGACCGACCCCGAGCGGCACGCCTATCCGGACCGGATCGATGTGAAGTCCGGTCTCGACTCCGCCGTCATCAACCAGCGGCTGTCCACGGGCTCCGGCGCCGACGCCGCCGCGGTCACCACCGACACCAACCTCGGCCCGGCCGAGCTGGCGCAGGTCAGCGGCGACAAGAAGCTCGCCGACCGGGTCGGCACCGGCCGCTTCGGATACACCAACTACCTCGCCTTCAACCCCAAGGTGAAGCCGTTCGACGACCCGAAGGTGCGGCAGGCCGTCTCGTACGCCGTCAACCGGACGAGCGTCGCCAACGCGGCCGGCGGCTCCTCGCTCGCCGAGCCCGCGACCACGTATCTGCCCAACCAGAAATCGTTCGGCTACACGCCGTACGACCACTTCCCGGCCGGGAAGACGGGCGACCCGAAGAAGGCCGCGAAGCTGCTCAGGGAGGCCGGGTACAAGAACGGCCTGAAGATCACCCTGACCCACTCCACCGCCAAGGACTTCGAGACCAGCCCGGAGATCGCCTCCGCCGTGCAGGACGCGCTCAAGAAGGCCGGCATCACCGTCAAGCTGGAAGGGCTGGAGGACAACGACTACAAGGAGACCGTCCACAGCGTGAAGGGCGAGCCGGGCCTCTTCCTCGCCCACTGGGGCGCCGACTGGCCGTCCGGCGGCCCGTTCCTCGCGCCCATCTACGACGGCCGGCAGATCGTGCGGAACGGCTCCAACTACAACCACGCCCAGCTCGACGACGCGTCCGTCAACGACGAGATCGACGCCGTCAACAAGCTGACCGACCTCGACGCGGCGGCCCGGCGCTGGGGCGCGCTCGACAAGAAGACCGGCGAGAAGGCCGTCACCGTGCCGCTCTTCCACCCGGTCTACAAGCGGCTGTTCGGCAAGGACGTCAAGAATGTCGTGATCAGCGACTGGACCGGCGTCCTCGACATCTCGCAGGTCTCGGTCAAGTGACCACCGAACCCCTCACGGCCGTCAAGGCCGGAGCGAGCGGGGCGGGGACGGCCGACGTCCCCGCCCCGGGGTCGGGCCGGTTCTGGCGGCGGCTGCGCTCGCACCGCTCCGCCGTGGTGGCCGTGGCTGTCCTGGCGCTGCTCGTCCTGCTGGCACTCGCCGCCCCGCTGCTCGCCGCGCTCGAAGGCCAGGACCCGAACACGTACCACGACGCGCTGATCGACTCGGCGCGCGGCGGCGTGCCGCTCGGCTCCTACGGCGGGGTCGGCGCCGACCACTGGCTCGGCGTCGAACCGGGCACAGGCCGCGACCTGTTCGCCCGGCTGCTGTACGGAGCGCGGGTCTCGCTCGCGGTCGCCGTCGGCGCGACCCTCATCCAGGTGGCGATCGGCGTTGTCATCGGCCTCGCCGCCGGGCTGGGGAATCGATTCGTCGACAATGCGCTGAGCCGCGTCACCGACGTCATGGTCGCGCTGCCGATGCTCGTCCTGGCCATCGCGCTGACCGCCGTCGTCCCCGCCGACTTCCCCCGGCCGCTGCTGCTCACCCTCGTCATCGGCTTCCTCAGCTGGGGCGCCACCTCGAAGGTCGTACGCGCCCAGACGCTGACCCTCAAGCGGCTCGACTTCGTCGCGGCGGCCCGGCTCGGCGGCTCCCGGCCCTGGCGGGTCGCGCGCCGCGAACTGCTGCCCTCGCTCGCCGCGCCCGTCATCACCTACGCGGCGATCCTGCTGCCCTCCAACATCGTCACCGAGGCGTCGCTGTCCTTCCTGGGCATCGGCGTCAAGCCGCCCACCCCCTCGTGGGGACAGATGCTGTCCACGGCGACCACCTGGTTCCGCGCCGACCCGATGTACGTGCTGGCGCCGGCCGGGCTGCTGTTCGTCACCGTGCTCGCCTTCACCGTCCTCGGCGACGCCGTCCGCACCGCGCTCGACCCGCGGGAGGAGTCCCGGTTGCGGGTCGGCACGCGGTCCGGCGGGCGGTCCGGCGGACGGCGGGCGGGGAAGGCCGGCGGGGCCAGTGGGGCAGACAGGGCGCGTGAGACCGCTTCCGGTGCGGCTCGCGAGGCCGCTGTGGTGAAGACGGCTGTGCCGGGAACGGCTGCGGCGGGAACAGCTGCGGCGGGAACGGCTGCGGCCAAGACGAAGGAAGGCCCCGCATGACCGGCTACGTGCTCCGGCGGCTCGGCGGCGCGGTCCTGGTGCTGTTCGCGCTGTCCGTCGTCGTCTACGCCCTCTTCTACCTCGCGCCCGGCGACCCCGCCAAGCTCGCCTGCGGGCCGCGCTGCAACCCCGGACAGATCGCGCAGGTACGGGACCAACTCGGCCTCAACGAATCCGTGTACACCCAGTACCTGCACTTCCTCCAGGGACTGGTGACCGGCCGCGACTACTCCACCGGCACCTCCGTGCTGCACTGCGACGCGCCCTGCTTCGGCCTCTCCTACCAGAACGACCAGCAGGTCACCGAGCTGATCCAGGCCCGGCTGCCGGTCACCGCCTCGCTCGCGCTGGGCGCCATGGTGCTGTGGCTGCTGATCGGCGTCGGCACCGGGCTGCTGTCCGCGCTGCGACGTGGCGGCGTCACCGAGCGGGTGCTCACCGTGCTGACGCTCGGCGCGACCGGCACCCCCGTGTTCATCCTCGGGCTGCTGATCCTGATGCTCTTCTGCGCGTACCTCCAGTGGCTGCCCTTCCCCTCGTACGTCCCGCTTTCCGAGGACCCCGAGCAGTGGGCCTGGAACATGCTGCTGCCGTGGTTCACCCTCGCCCTCTTCGAGTCGGCCAAGTACGCCCGGCTCACCCGCTCCGCCACCCTGGAGACGCTCGCGGAGGACCACATCCGCACCTTCCGGGCGTACGGCGTCTCCGAGCGCGCCATCGTCACCCGGCACGCGCTGCGCGGCGCGCTGCCACCCGTGATCGCGCTCAGCGCCGTCGACCTCGGCACGATGTTCGGTGGTGCGCTGCTCACCGAATCGCTCTTCGGACTGCCGGGGCTCGGCCAGTTGCTCGTGCACTCCGTACGGGTCATCGACCTGCCGGTGGTCGTCGGGCTGGTGCTGGTCATCGGGGCGTTCGTGGTGCTCGCCAACGCCGTCGCGGATGTCATCTACGCGCTCGCCGACCGAAGGGTGATCCTGACGTGACCGCCGAACCGAGTTCCCGTGAACGAGCGCGTCCGGATTCCCGGGCGGCCGGCGGGGCCGTTCCCTTTCCCGCTCCGGTTCCCGCTCCTGGGCCGAACAGTCCTGGGCCGCTGGTCGAGGTCCGGGACCTCACCGTCTCCTTCCCGGTCGCGGACCGGACCGTACGGGCCCTGGACGGCCTGTCCTTCACGCTCCAGCCGGGCAGGGCGCTCGGCCTGGTCGGCGAGTCGGGCTCCGGCAAGAGCAGCCTCGCGGCGGCGCTGCTCGACCTGCACCGGGGGACCGGCGCGGAGGTCGGCGGCACGGTCCGGGTCGACGGTACGGACGTACTGGCCGCCGACGACGCGCAGTTGCGACGGCTGCGCGGCGGGACGGCCGCGATGGTCTTCCAGGACCCGCTGTCCTCGCTCGACCCGTACTACGCGATCGGCGACCAGATCGCCGAGGTGCACCGTGCGCACCGGCGGGGCGCGTCGCGGCGGGACGCGCGGGCCAAGGCGGTCGAGGTGCTGGAGCGGGTCGGCATCCCCGACGCGGTGCGCCGCGCGCGCTCACGGCCGCATGAGTTCAGCGGCGGCATGCGGCAGCGCGCCCTGATCGCGATGGCGCTGGCCTGCGAGCCGCGGCTGCTGATCGCGGACGAGCCGACGACCGCGCTGGACGTGACCGTCCAGGCACAGATCCTCGACCTGCTGCACGGGCTGCGGACCGAGACGGGCATGGGCCTGATCCTGGTCACCCACGACCTGGGGGTGGTCGCGGGCAGCGTCGACGAGGTCCTGGTGATGAAGGACGGCCGGGAGGTGGAGTCCGGGCCCGTCGCGGCGATCCTCGGGTCGCCGAAGGCGACGTACACCCGCGCTCTGCTGGCGGCGGTGCCCCGGGTGGACGCGCCGAGGGCCGGCGCGAGGCTGCTCACGGTCGGGAGCGGCGGCGCGGGCGGTCGGGGCGCGGGCGGTCGTAGTGCGGGGATGCGTAGTACGGACAGTCGTAGTACGGACAGTCGCGGCCTGGAGGGGCGGGGCGCTCGGGGTGCGGAGGTTGGCGGTACGGAGGCGCGGGGCGTGGAGGCGCGCGGTGTGGGCGCTCGCGGTTCGGAAACGCGCGGCGCGGAGGCGCGCGGCGCGGAGGCGCGCGGTGTGGGCGCTCGCGGTACGGGGGCGCGCGCCGCGGAGGGCGAACCGCTGATCGAGGCGCGCGGGCTGCGGCGGGAGTTCGGGCGGCGGCGCGGGACCGTCACCGCCGTGGACGGGGTGTCGCTGACCGTACGGGCCGGCGAGACGCTCGGCATCGTCGGCGAGTCGGGCAGCGGCAAGACGACGCTCGGGCGGATGCTCGTGCGGCTGCTGGAGCCCAGCGGCGGCGAACTGCGCTACCGGGGGCAGGACATCGGCGGCCTGCGGGAGCGCGAGCTGAGGCCGCTGCGCGGACAGTTGCAGATGGTCTTCCAGGACCCGGTGTCCTCGCTCAACCCGCGGCGCAGCATCGGGGAGTCCATCGCCGACCCGCTGCGCGCGGCGGGCGGCGCGGACGACCGGCAGGTGGTGCGGCGGGTGCGGGAACTGCTGGAGCGGGTCGGCCTGGACCCGCAGTGGTACCACCGCTATCCGCACGAGTTCAGCGGCGGCCAGCGGCAGCGCGTCGGCATCGCGCGGGCGCTCGCGCCGCGGCCCCGGCTGATCGTCTGCGACGAGCCGGTGTCCGCGCTCGACGTCACCACGCAGGCGCAGGTGGTGGCGCTGCTGGACGAGTTGCAGCGCGAGCTGGACCTGGCCCTGGTCTTCATCGCGCACGACCTCGCGGTGGTGCGGCAGGTGAGTGACCGGGTGGCGGTGATGCGCGCCGGACGGATCGTGGAGGAGGGCGCGGCGGACGAGGTCTACGACGCGCCCCGGCACCCGTACACGCGCGGTCTGCTGGACGCCGTTCCGGTGCTCGATCCGGTGCGCTCGGCGGAGCTGCGCGCCGCCCGCGCGGCTGCCTGACAGCGCGTCAGGGTGCGACGGAGGGGCAGGCAGGGGCACGGAAACGCGCCGACAGCGGGAAAGTTACGGGTGTTCACCCCTTCAGGTGGCGCGATGGACAACCGTCCGTCGCGCCACCCACCTGCCCGCATAGCGTCACTCCTCGAACGGCGGCGCGGTCGCCCGAAGGGAAGAACGGGGTGCACTCGTGCGCGTTGGACTGCTCACCGAGGGTGGCTATCCGTATGCGACCGGTGAGGCGCGCGTGTGGTGCGACCGGCTCGTGCGCGGGCTCGCGAACCACGACTTCGAGGTCTACGCCCTCAGCCGCAGCGCCCGCCAGGAGGCCGCCGGCTGGAGCGAACTGCCGCAGCAGGTGGGCCGGGTGCGGACGGCCCCGCTCTGGGGCGAGTTCGCGGAGTGCAGGCCGAGGGCGCGGCGGGGCGCGGGGCGGCGCGCACCGGGGGGCGCGTACGGCCGGCGCGACCGCCGTCGGTTCGCCGAGAGCTTCGGCGAGCTGGCCTCGGCGATCAGCGTGCCGCCGGTCGCGGGCCCGGGTATCCGGAGCGCCGCGGCGCGCTCGGTGCCGGGGGGGGACGAGGGGTCCGGATCGGGCGTCGGCGCGGCTGCGGGCAGCGGCTCGCCCGAGGGCTCCATAGCTCAGGCGGACCGTTTCTCCTCCGGTCTCTACGGTCTCGCCGAGCTGGCCCTTGAGCGCGGCGGGCTGCCGGTGCTGCTCCGCTCCGAGCAAGCCGTACGCACCCTCCAGGCGACCTGCCGCGCACCCGGCGCGCAGCGCGTCGCCCACGGCGCGCAGGTCTCCGACCTGCTCGCCGTCACCGAACTCCTCGAACGCGCGCTGCGCCCACTGTCCCTCGACTGGTACGGCGACGAGGGCGGCCCCGGGCTCAGCGGGGTGGACCTGTGCCACGCGGCGTCCGGCGGCTCGGCCGCATTGCCTGGGCTGCTGGCCAAACGCTTCTTCGGGACGCCGCTGCTGGTCACCGAGTACGGCGTGCGGCTGCGCGAGCACTACCTCGAACGCGCCGGTGCGCCGTCGAGCGTGCCGGTGCGCTCCCTGCTGTCCTCCTTCCAACGCCAGTTGGCGATGGAGACGTACGCCCAGGCGGCGCTGATCACCCCCGGCAACACGCACGCCCGTCGCTGGCAGGAGCGCTGCGGCGCGGACAGCGCGCGGCTGCGCACCGTCTATCCGGGGATGGACGCGAGCCGGTTCACGGCGGTCGGCGAGCGGCCCAGGGAGCGCGACGGAGGCCGCTCGGGCGGGCCCGTCGACGCGGGGGCGTGGCGCTCGGCGGGACAGTGGGCCGACGCGCGGGAGTGGGGCTGGGAGCGGGACGGGGATTCGGCGGGCGACGGCCGGACGCTGGTCTGGGTCGGCCGGATCCAGCCGGCCAAGGACCTCATCGCCCTGCTGCACGGCTTCGCCGAGGTACGCAAGGCCGAGCCGTGCACCCGGCTGCTGATCGTGGACCTGGGGCACGGCGAGGCCGGCCGCAGCCCGGACATCGCCGCCTACCGCGCGCACTGCCAGGCGCTCACCGCCCAGCTCTTCCCCGGCACAGCGGCCGACGCGATGACGGCGGGCGACAGCCCGGTCCGTTTCGAGGAGATCGGCGGCCCCGCGCTGCCCAGGCTCGCCGACGCGTACGGGGCGGGCAGCGTCGTCGTGCTGTCGAGCGTGGTCGAGGGCTTCCCGGTCTCGCTCGTCGAAGCGATGTTCTGCGGGCGCGCCACGGTCTCCACGGACGTCGGGGCGGTCTGCGAAGTCATCGGCGGCACGGGCCTGGTGGTGCCCCCGCGCAACCCGCGCGCCCTCGCGGACGCCTGCCTCGCGCTGCTCCGCGACCCGGACCGGCGCGCACGCCTGGGAGCGGCGGCGCGCGCGCGGGCGCTCGAACTGTTCACCGTCGAGCAGAACGTCGAGGCATTTCGTGGCATCTACCTGGAGCTGATGTCGCACTGCCCGGTGCCGCAGGACACGGTCGGCGCCGACGGCGGCCCGCAGCCCTTCGCGCGCCCCGCCGAGTCGCATGTGCCCGGCCGTTGGGCCGGGGGGTCGGCCGGTGGTGCCCGGCGGGATGCCTGGGCTGACCCTTCCGCTTCCGCTTCCGCTGCCGCTCCGGTTGCTCCGGCCGTCTCGGGGGGTGCGGCACCGTCCCGCGCGCCCTCACCGGGCGCGGGCACGCTGCCGAGGCGCGTGCCGAGCTGGGTGTCACGCGAGGCGGCTTTGAGACGAGCGGGGGAGGCGCTGCCGGGTGGTGTCGCTCCGGCGGCGTCGTCGGAGGCGGTCGGGCTGGGCGAGGCGGTCGGGCTGGGCGACGCTGGTGGGGCGGCCGGTGCGGTCGGGCCTACTGGGGCTGCGGGGTTAGAGCGGGTGGGCTGGGAAGCGGCGGGTCCTCAAGCCGTTTCGCCCGGACCCGCTCCCGTGCGGGAACCCGTACCCGCCCCTGCTCCCGCACGGGAACGCGCACCCGTACCGGCTCCCGCTCCGGCCCCCGCCGGACGGTACGAGGCACCCGCAGCCGAACCGGTCGGTGCCTGCGCCTCGTACCGCCCCGCGGGGGCGGAGCAGTCGTGACCGAGCCACGACCCCGGACGAACGCCCCGGCCGGGCCCGCCGCCGCGGGTGCCGCCCCGGGCGGTCGGCGGGGCCCCGCCGATCCCGTGCGGGCGCTGATGGAGCGGCATCGGGAGCTGTGCGAGCGTGCGGTCGATCCGCTGGAGATCGCCGCCGGGTTGGAGGCGCACGGCATCACGGACCGCACCGCCGCCCGGTTCCGGCACCGGGACGTGTTCTCGCTCGCCGAAGAGCTGTACGCCCGGGTGCCGCGCGCCGAGAGCGGCCCCATGGTTGTGCGCGAGGCGTCCGAGCGGGCGCGCGTCGGGCGGAGTGCGCTGCATTTGGCACCGGGCGCGGTGTGCGCGGTGACCGTCGCGGGGCTCGTGTTGACGGAGGACGCTCAGCTGGTTCTGCGGCTGGCCGTCGGGATGGTCGGCGTCGCGCTGGCGGGCGTCATGCTGAGGCTGTGCCTGCGGCGCGGCCCGTTGAGCACGGCGGGTGCGGCGGCCGGGACCGGCGCGCGGGCAGGCGCGCGCGCCGGTGCGGGAGGGGGCGCGGGGGCCGGTGGCAGGGCGCTGCTGACCTGCTGGCTCCTCGGCTACGCCCTGCTCGGCGACTGGCTGCTGGCCAAGGTGCTCGACGGCGGTCCCGATTCCGTCGCCCTGGCCTTCGGGCCGGCCGGTACGGGCGAGGCCGTCGGGCTCGCGTTCGCGGTCGCCCCCGCGGCCGGGTGCGCCCACTGGTTCGCCGTACAGGCACGCGGCCGGCTCACGGCGAGCCGTGGCCTGGAGGAGTTCGGCGCGGCGGTGCGGCCGCTGCTCACGGGCACGCTCGCGCTCTTTCTCGGCGCGCTGCTGGCCCTGCTGCTGGCCGCCCGGCTGGTCGTGGGCGACGGGCTGCCGGCCCCCGGGGCGCTCGTCTCGGCGACCGCGCTCGGCGGGCTTCTCTACCTGGCCAGGCTGGTCGCCGTGCACGGCTTCCCCAAGGCGGGAGCCACCGCGATGAGTGCCGCCTGCGCGATGGAATGCGGAGCCGTCGGGCTGGTGCCGGCGGCCCGGCTGCCCGGCTGTGAAGCAGCCGGACGGCCGATCGAGCTGCTCTTCGCGGCCTACGGGCCGGCGGCCGTACCCACCCTCGCCTGCGGCACGGCCGCGCTCGCCCTGCTCGGGTACGCCGCCGGCACCTTGACCCGCGCCTCCGCCCATCACGCGCACCCGCGACCGCACTCGATGAGCGGGTCGCGAGCCGACGGCGAACCGAGCGCCGGGCCCCCTGCGAGCCGGGGATGAGACCCCGTCTCACTTATCGGACACGGCTGACCGGATGGCCCGTACCGCCCGTACCGCCCGCATCGGCCGGCTGAACCCCACCTCCCGTCACCCCAACTACCCCCCCCCCCCGCCCGCCCAC